>NZ_JAUSNH010000006.1 GCF_030645335.1 Lacisediminimonas sp.
ATGGGCAAGGCGCGCGCCATGGCCAATGAATTCCGCTCGAGCTTCGACGAGATGGCGCGTCAGTCCGAGCTGGACGAACTGCGCAAGATGCAAAGCGACGTCCAGGACGCAGCCAACAGCGTCGGGCAAACCATCTCGACAGACCTGTCCGCTGCCGAGGCCGACATGAATGCCGACTGGAGCGCAGGACGCGACTCGTCGCTTGACGTGCCGCTCGACTCGACCCCGAGCGCCGAGAAAATTGCCGAGAAAGCGCGCGACTTCCGCAAGAAAAAAGTCCTGCGCCAGGCTGCCGTGCCATCCTGGTACAAACGCCAGGCCGGCCGCAAATCCCGCGTACTGTCGGGCGCCGCACGGGTAACGAAATACCGCCCGCCGGGCAGTCGTCCTTCTTCTTTTTCATTCCATTAAATGTCCGACGAGCAGCCTGGCGTACCGGAGAGTTTCATCTCCCACCTGATCGAATTGCGGACCCGCCTGGTGCGGGCCTCGATCGCCGTGCTCGTCGTCTTCATTGTGCTGTTTGCGGTCTGGCCCGGGCCGGCGGCGATTTATGATTTCGTCGCACAACCGATGCTCAACGCACTGCCGAGCGGCTCGAAGATGATCGCCACCGGCGTCATCACCCCGTTCATGGTGCCGATGAAAGTCACCCTGCTGGTTGCCTTCGTGCTGGCGCTGCCCTGGGTGCTGTACCAGGCATGGGCTTTCATCGCCCCAGGTCTGTACACGCATGAGAAGCGATTGGTGCTGCCGCTGGTGCTGTCGTCGTCCTTGCTGTTCCTGGCCGGTGTCGCCTTCAGCTATTTCGTCGTGTTCGGCTCGGTGTTCAGCTTCATCAATAATTTCGCACCAAAAAGCATTTCGGTCGCGCCGGACATCGAGAATTACCTCGATTTCGTGTTGATGATGTGCATGGCGTTCGGGCTGACTTTCGAAGTGCCGGTGGTGGTCGTGATCCTGGTGCGGATGAACATTGTCACCGTCGAGAAACTCAAGTCGATCCGGTCCTATGTGGTCGTCGGCGCGTTTGTCATTGCGGCCATCGTGACGCCGCCTGATGTGCTGAGCCAGTTGTTCCTGGCCATTCCCTTGTGCCTGCTCTACGAGGTCGGCATATTGCTCGCCCCGTTTTTTGTCCGGGCTACGCAAGCACCCGCAGAAAGCGCCGACGAGAGCGCCGACTCCAGCACCACTGGCTAAGCCCGCGCTTTAATCGGCCAGGCTGGCAGGGGGAACCGCGCGGAGCCACCCCACCAGTCCGGACACATCCCGGAAGCCAGTGGCGATGACTTTCTGAAGGTCTTCAGGCACCTCGCCGCGCAGGTCCAACTCGGTCCATGCAATGAAATTCTTGTTGCGGATCAGGTCGATTTCCGGATGCTGCGGATCGTAACCCTTGGGCGCGCGCGCCAGCTTTCCTTCTTCTTGCAAGCCGCCGAATGTCTGCGCAAAGCGTTTGCCGGCAAGCACTTTGCGCAATCCCGCCGCGTCCACTTCGATCGCCTGGCGGATCTGTCGCAGCCGCTCTGGCGGTGGCATCCATTCACCGCCCGCCACCATCAGTCGGCCTTCGGCGTTGATCTGGAAGTAGTAGGCGGGGCCGCCGCCCTGGCTCGGCTTCTTCAGCCCGCTTGCGGTAATCGCCGCCGAAAACGTGTTCTTGTAGGGCCGCTTGTCCTTGGCAAACCGGGTATCGCGGTTGATCCTGAACAGCGCCTTGGCCGGATTGCAAGCCAGCACCGCAGGATCATGCTTGCCGATCGTGCCGATCAGCGCCGTAACCAGTTGCAGGAACTCTGCGCGCAAAATGTCATAACGCGGCTTGTTCATGGCGAACCAGGCGCGGTTGTTGTTCCGTTCGAGGTCGGATAAATAGCCGATCAGATCGGGAACATGCATTGGCTACTCGCTGGGATCGGGTTTCTTGCGCGGCCGGGTTCCGACCACGACATCCAGCGTGCTTTCCACTTCACGCCGCAAAATGCTCAACCTGGCACGGTCCCCGGGCTTGAGCTGGGCAATCGAATTGAGCATTTCGGTCGTGTTGCCCAATTTTTTGCCATCAACAGCGATCAGGATGTCGCCCGGGCGCATGCCGGCGCGGTCTGCCGGACCACCTTTGAGCACGCCGGCAATGATCGTTCCGGAACGCTTTGCCAAACCAAAACTCTCGGCCAGCTCAGGGGTAATGTCTTGCGGCTCCACCCCGATCCAGCCACGTATCACCTGGCCGTTCTTGATGATCGACTCCATCACCGTTTTTACTGTCGTCACCGGAATCGCAAAACCGATGCCGAGCGAACCGCCGCTACGCGAATAGATTGCCGTGTTGATGCCAAGCAGGTTGCCATTGGCATCGATCAGCGCGCCGCCTGAATTGCCCGGATTGATGGCGGCGTCGGTCTGGATGAAGTTCTCGAACGTATTGATGCCCAGGTGATTGCGCCCCAGTGCCGAGACAATGCCCATCGTCACGGTCTGACCAACGCCGAACGGGTTGCCAATTGCCAGCACCACATCCCCCACACGGGCTTGGTCGAGACTGCCCAGCGTGATCGCGGGCAGGCTCTTCAAGTCGATCTTGACTACGGCGAGGTCGGTCTCAGGGTCGGTGCCGACCAGCTTGGCCGGCGCCGTGCGGCCGTCCGACAAGGCGATTTCGATTTCGTCGGCAGCCTCCACCACATGATTGTTGGTCAGCACAAAGCCATCGGGACTGACGATGACGCCACTGCCCAGGCTGACTTGCTTTTCCTGTTCTTTCTGGCGATCGCCGAAGAAGCGCCTGAAAAAAGGGTCTTCCATGTACGGATTACCCTGCTGTCGCACATTCTTGGAGGTGTAGATGTTGACCACGGCCGGCATCGCGCGCCCGGCCGCTTCCCGGTATGAAGAATGGGCCGGCGGGCCGGACGTCGATTCCTGCATGGGAACGATTGATGACGCAACCTGGGCGCCACCCTGCCGCGTGCCGGAAGCGAGCCATTCAGGCCTCAGGGTCGCTACAATGAACCACAGCGCCAGTCCTACCGTGACTGATTGCGCAAACAGAAGCCAGAAACGTCGCATGAACCGGATCGTCGTAAAGTGAATGGACAGGAAAAGGAAGAGATGAACCCGATCGGAGATAGGGACGAGCTAGCGAAATATCTAGCCCGGACGTTGGATATTACGCGTTTTCGGGACTATTGCCCAAACGGTCTGCAGGTGGAAGGGCGCCAGCAGATACGCTTGCTCGTTACCGGTGTCACGGCCAGCCTGGCCTTGCTGGAAAAGGCGGTAGAGCTTGGTGCCGACGCGGTGCTGGTGCATCACGGCTATTTCTGGCGCGGCGAGGATGCCCGGGTCGTCGGTCCCATGCAGCGCAGGTTGAAGCTGCTGTTGGGAAGCGAGCTGAACCTGTACGCCTACCACTTGCCGCTCGACATGCACGCAGAGTTTGGCAACAACGCGCAACTGGCGCAGAAGCTGGGCCTGTTGCCGGCATCCCGCTTTGGCGAAGACGATATCGGCTGGCTGGGCCGCCCTGTGGACGACGCCATGCGCACCGTCGGGCAACTGGCCGACCGGGTGGCTGCGGTGCTGGGTCGTGAGCCGCTGGTCATCGGCGAGCGTGACGCCGCGCTTGGCACGGTTGGCTGGTGTACCGGTGCGGCCCAGGGCTATCTCGCGGATGCGATAGCAGCGGGTGCCGGGACTTACCTGAGTGGTGAAATTTCCGAGCCGACCGTCCATCTGGCCCGTGAAAGCGGCGTTGCCTACCTGGCCTGCGGCCATCATGCGACGGAGCGCTATGGTGTGGAGGCGCTCGGAAAGCACCTGGCCCAGGTGTTCGGCATGGAGCACCGTTTCATTGATATTCCGAATCCGGTCTGACGCGCAGGAAAGTCCGTTACCTGTGTCTTTTGCCCCGCATGATGCCATATTGGCAATGCGAATTTAATTAGCAATATGATAATATCGCGGCCATCAAAGACCTATTGGGACTCGTATGGTGGATGGAGCCGTGCCGGGGGCGCGCATCAGCGTGGCAATCGTCGAAGACGATGCAGTAACCCGCAGCCTGTTGTCCCTGGCGATCGAATCAGAACCTGCGCTGGCACTGATTGCCGCATTCGACCGGGCCCGCCCGGCGATTGCCTGGCTGGCCGCCAACCGGCCCGACCTGCTGCTGACTGACCTGGGCCTGCCTGATGGCTCCGGTGTCGAGGTGATCCGCGCCTGCACGCGTTACAGTCCCGGTAGCGCCATCATGGTCATCAGCATGTCCAGCGACGAGGACAAGATCCTCTCCTGTATCGAAGCCGGTGCATCCGGCTACGTGCTCAAGGACGCTGGTCGGACCGATATCGTGCAGGCATTGCTGGATCTGCATGCCGGCGGTTCCCCGATCAGTCCCATCATCGCCCGCAAGGTGCTGGCCCGTCTGCGGGTGGCCGTCAAGCCGGCCCGGCCGGCCGTGGAGCAACGTAACGCCTCTGCGCTGACCAAACGGGAAGCCTGCATCCTTGAGCTGATTGCCCAGGGCGACAGCTATGGCGACGTTGCCGCCGCACTATGCCTGTCCGTCGGGACGGTGCAGACCCACGTCAAGAATATTTACGGCAAGCTATCGGTCCACTCGCGCGGTGCTGCGGTATACGAAGCGCAGCGCCGCGGGCTGCTGCGCATGAACCTGCCAAAACCTCCCGAGTGAATCAGCCGGCAACGCAGCAAGCCGGCGCCCCCGGCGCAAGGTTCGCCGCAAGCCAGGCGCTTACGGCTGCCGCAACGAATCCCGTATCTCGCGCAGCAGGACAACTTCTTCCTTGGTCGGTTCCGGGGCGGGGGCGGGCACGGGTTCGTTGCGCCGCGCGCGATTGACCAGCCGTACCATCTGGAAAATGATGAACGCCAGGATCACGAAGTTGATCACGATCGTCAAAAAACTGCCGTAGGCGAGCACTGCACCGGCTTTTTTTGCCTCGACCAGCGTCAGCGCCATCGACTGACCGTTCAGAGGGATGAAGTAATTGCTGAAATCCAGGCCGCCGACCACCCTGCCCACCAGCGGCATGATCACGTCCTGAACCAAGGATTCGACAATCTTGCCAAACGCCGCGCCGATGATGATGCCGATCGCCAGGTCGACCACATTGCCTTTGATGGCAAAGCTCTTGAATTCTTTCAGCATGCTCATGTTTTTTCCTTTTCTACGTTGTGATTTCGTACTATATGGCAACATCGGAAATGAAGACAACACCGGTCTTCGACTTTCCCAACTAGCAGCTTGCTTGGTTTTGCTTTAAAAAAAGCCACCTGCTCGGCTATAATCTAGGGTTGCTGATAGTTCTGTACAGATTTCGCATTCACTTTTTGGGGTTGGTATGAGTAACGAAAAGCAGGTCGACTCAGGTCGGCGAGGCTTGCTCGTCGCTACCTGCGCGGCGGGCGGTGTGGCTGGATTGGCCACGGCAGGAGCATTTGTTTCGACCTTCCAGCCTTCAGAGCGGGCCAAGGCAGCCGGCGCGCCGGTAGAGGTCGACATCGCCGGCATGCAGCCGGGCGAAATGAAAACCGTCGAATGGCGCGGCAAGCCGGTATGGATCCTGCGCCGCTCGCCCGAGATGGTAGCGTCGCTGAAAAAGACCGACGCGCTGGTAGCCGATCCGAAATCCGAACGCGCACCGGACGACCTGACGCCGCCCTACGCACGCAACGAACATCGCGCGATCAAGCCTGAATACCTGGTCGCAGTGGGCATTTGTTCCCACCTCGGATGCTCGCCGATCACCAAGCTCCAGCCTGGTGCCCAGCCCTCGCTTCCCGACGACTGGACCGGCGGCTTCCTGTGCCCGTGCCACGGCTCCACCTTCGACCTGGCCGGCCGCGTATACAAGAACAAGCCCGCGCCGGATAATCTGCAAGTGCCGCGCCACATGTACGTTGGCGACACCAAACTGGTGATCGGCAAGGACGAGAAAGGCGAGGCTTGACATGGCATTCGTAGAAAAAAAACTCCCCGCCGACGCACCGGCCGCCGCCAAGGCGCTGAACTGGGTCGATTCCCGTTTCCCGCTGACCAAGATGTGGAACGAGCAATGGGGACAGTATTACGCCCCCAAGAATTTCAACTGGTGGTACATCTTCGGCTCGCTGGCGATGCTGGTGCTGGTGATCCAGATCGTCACCGGCATTTTCCTGGTGATGCACTACAAGCCTGACGCCACACTGGCGTTCGCTTCCGTCGAGTACATCATGCGCGACGTGCCCTGGGGCTGGCTGGTGCGCTACATGCACTCGACCGGCGCCTCGGCATTCTTCGTCATTGTTTACCTGCACATGACGCGGGCCCTGATGTATGGCTCCTACCGCAAACCGCGCGAACTGATCTGGCTGTTTGGCGTAGGCATCTTCCTGATGCTGATGGCCGAAGCCTTCTTCGGTTACCTGCTGCCATGGGGCCAGATGTCCTACTGGGGCGCGCAGGTGATCGTCAATCTGTTCGGCGCAATTCCGTTCATCGGTCCTGACCTGTCGTTGTGGATTCGTGGCGACTACGTCGTTTCCGACGCCACGCTCAATCGCTTCTTCGCGTTCCACGTGATTGCCATTCCACTGGTCCTGATCGGACTGGTAGCGGCCCACCTGATTGCGTTGCATGAAGTGGGTTCGAACAATCCGGATGGCATCGAGGTCAAGGACAATATCGGTCCCGACGGCCATCCTGTCGATTCGATCCCGTCGCATCCGTATTATTCTGTCCACGACGTGTTCGGCACGACGATCTTCCTGTTCATCTTCAGCGCGATCGTATTCTTTGCGCCAGAGATGGGCGGCTACTTCCTCGAGTACAACAACTTCCTGCCGGCAGATCCGCTGAAGACACCAGCGCATATTGCGCCGGTCTGGTACTTCACGCCGTTCTACTCGATCCTGCGCGCCACGACCTCCCCATTCATGTGGGCACTGATCATCGGTGTGGTTGCCTATGTCGCGCTGGTCTGGCTGAAGACGCGGCTTGCGTTCAAGATCAAGGCAGCCATTGCCTTGGGCGGACTCGTCGCCATCGCCGGCATGCTGGTGCTGGATGCCAAGTTCTGGGGCGTGGTGCTGATGGGCGTTTCGGTCATGATCCTGGCCGGTCTGCCGTGGCTCGACCAATCCAAGGTCAAGTCAATCCGCTATCGTCCGACCTGGCACAAATACGTCTATGCCTTGTTCGGCGTCGCATTCCTGGTCTTGGGTTATCTCGGTGTGATGCCACCGACTGAAATGCGTACGCTGGTCGCGCAGATCAGCACGTTCATTTACTTCGGATTCTTCCTGCTGATGCCGTGGTGGAGCGCGATGGGCGAATTCAAGCCCGTGCCAGACCGCGTCACGTTCCATCCGCATTGAGTCGCAAAGGAATACAAGAATGAAATTTCTGAAAAAACTGATCGCGGCTGCTGCATTGCTCCCGGCACTGGCATTCGGTGCCGGCGGCGAATTCCCGCTGGATAAAGCGCCCGAGCGGCACGACCTGGCTTCCCTGCAAAACGGCGCCAAACTGTTCGTCAACTACTGCCTGAACTGCCACTCTGCGGCATCGATGCGATACAACCGGCTGCGTGATATTGGACTCACCGACGACCAGATCCGTACCAATCTGTTGTTTGCGACCGACAAGGTCGGTGACCTGATGAAGACAGCGATGTCGCCGGCCGATGCCAAGGTCTGGTTTGGCGCCGTACCGCCGGACCTGTCCGTGATTGCCCGTGCCCGTTCCTCGGGCGAGGGCTCTGGCGCTGACTGGATCTATACCTACCTGCGCACCTACTACCGCGACGACACCCGTCCGACCGGCTGGAACAATATGGTATTCCCCAGCGTCGGCATGCCGCATGCACTATGGGAATTGCAGGGAGTGCGTTCCGCGAAGTTCGAGGATGTAAAAGACCCGCACGACGCCAAAAAGACCATCCATCGCTTTGCTGGCTTTGAGCAGGTAACGCCAGGCAAAATGACCGCGCTGCAGTACGATACGGCGGTTGCTGACCTGGTGTCGTACATGAGCTGGATGGCCGAGCCGGTTGCGGCCAAGCGCAAGCAGCTTGGCGTGCTGGTCCTGCTGTTCCTGAGCTTGCTGGTAGTACTGGCCTGGCGTCTTTCCGCGTCCTACTGGAAAGAAGTCCGGTAAAAAAATTTACAGCCCGACAGGGCTGCGTCAACAGGGTGAGCCGCACGCGGTCTCACCCTATTTGTTTCTGAGGAACTGCGAACATGATGGTTCTTTACTCGGGCACCACGTGCCCCTTCTCCCAACGCTGCCGCCTGGTCCTGTTTGAAAAGGGCATGGACTTCGAGGTGCGTGATGTCGACCTGTTCAACAAGCCGGAAGACATTTCGACAATGAACCCGTATGGCCAGGTGCCGATCCTGGTCGAGCGCGACCTGATTCTTTACGAGTCGAACATCATCAATGAATACATTGATGAGCGTTTCCCGCATCCGCAACTGATGCCGGCAGACCCGTTAATGCGCGCGCGGGCCAGGTTGATGCTGTTCAATTTCGAAAAGGAATTGTTCGTTCATGTCCACACCCTGGAGAACGACAAGTCCAAGGGCGCCGAAAAAGTGCACGACAAGGCCCGTGCCGAAATTCGTGACCGGCTCACCACGCTCGCACCTTTGTTCATCAAGAACAAGTACATGCTGGGTGACGAGTTTTCGATGCTGGACGTTGCCGTTGCACCCTTGCTGTGGCGGCTCGACCATTACGGCATCGAACTCTCCAAGACTGCTGCGCCATTGATGAAGTATGCTGAACGCATATTCTCCCGCCCGGCGTACATTGAAGCGCTGACGCCATCTGAAAAAGTGATGCGTCGGTAATGCCTGACCCGGCCCGCCAGCGCGGGCCATTTTTTACTGGAGGCGCTCGTGACGGCGACTTCGACCAAGCCATATCTATTGCGCGCGATTTACGAATGGTGCACCGACAACGGATTCACACCCTATATCTCGGTGGCCGTTGACGCGAACACCGTTGTTCCGCAAGAGCATGTCAAGAATGGCCAGATCGTCCTCAACATCAGCTTCACCGCCACCAAGGGCTTGAAGATCGAGAATGAGTACATCTACTTCAACGCACGCTTTTCTGGCGTTGCACGCGACCTGATCGTTCCGGTCAACAATGTGCTGGCCATTTACGCAAGTGAAAACGGGCAGGGGATGGCGTTCGAACTGACCATGCCCAGCGCGGACGAAGCAGCCGAGCAAAAGAGCCCAGACCAGGAGCGGCCCGCCGCTGAACCGGCTACGCTCAGCGCCGTGCCGGACCGCGATCCGGCGGACGGCGATGGCGACGGCCCGCAACCGCCCAAAAAAGGTGGCGCAAGGCCAACGCTGACCCGAATCAAGTAAGCAATCGCTCGGCGATCGCGTATAATTCGACCTCTCTAAACGTGCCGGCTTAGCTCATCCGGTAGAGCACCTGATTTGTAATCAGGGGGTGGCGGGTTCGAGTCCTGCAGCCGGCACCAAACGCATTAAACAAAAAGCCCAGCGATGTCGCTGGGCTTTTTGCGTTTCTGGTTACATGAAGTGTCTCGGAGAACTTGTGAGCAGGGGAAAGAATCAACACTGCCAGCTATTCGGCGTCCCGACGACTTCAAGCAGTTCCTGCGTAAACGCCTTGAGCTTTGCATTGGGCTTGGGCAAGGCGCGCAGCAGGTAGATGCCGGCGTCCGGGTCTTTCTTGACCCCGGCAATTTCAAGCTCCTGCAAATGTCCATTCCTGATGTCCTGCCCGACAACCCAGTCGGGTAGCCGGACAATCCCCGAGCCTGCCAGTGCAGCCATGCGTTGCAGCTCGAAGTCGTCCGACTCCAGGATGTAGGACGTCGTCGCCAGCCGGTGCGTCCCCAGGATTTCACGCCATCCCAGCATGCTGGAACGGTGGCGCTTGTCGACCAGCCGGTGGCCGTGCAAGTCATCCTTGTTCAGCGGCGTGCCGTAGCGACGCAGGTAGCCGGGCGCCGCGCAGATGACATAGCGCTGCGTGCCGATCCGGGTGGCGAACAGGCTGCTGTCGGGCTGCTCGCCGAAGCGCACTGCCACATCCTGGCGCTCGATCGTGGGCGCCGTCATGTTCTCTGAAAGATCCAACTCTACTTTTAGCGCAGGGTACTTGTCGAAAAGCTGGTTAAGGCAAGGCAGGACATAGCGCCGTCCAAAGGTTGGCAGGCAGCTGATCTGCAAGGATCCCTGCACCTCGTGTTCCAGCGACGTCACTTCGCTGCGGGCGTTGGCCAGGTCCTCGAGGATGCGAACCGCCCGGTGATACAGCAGTTCGCCAGCCTTGGTGGGCTTCAGCGAACGCGTAGAGCGCGTGAACAAGGCCACCTGCAAATCAGCCTCCAGCGCATCGATCTGACGACTGATCGATGAGGCCGCAAGGCCTCGCTGTCGCGCAACGGTGGAAAAGGCGCCGGCGCGTACCGTATCGACAAATACCGCCAGGTTTTCAAGAAGTCGTGAGTCCATATGTGCGTTAAACGCAAAAGTGAATAGCGAGGTGAATGTATTGTGCCGGCAGCTACAGTCGGCATAAGATGATTCCCGGTTTCATTTTAGCGTTGAAAGCAAAGGATTGTGATGAATCAAGCATACGGAGAACTGTTCCTTCTGATCGATGGCCAGTGGATATCCGCAAAGCAAAGGGCATCGTCACCGGTGGTCAATCCAGCCACCGACGAGGTGATCGGACACGTCCCGCATGCCACCATGGCCGACCTTGAACGTGCGATTGAATCGACCAAAAAAGGATTCAAGGTCTGGAAGAATACTTCCGCTTACGAGCGTGCAAAGATCCTGCGCAAGGCCGCAGGCTTGCTGCGCGAGCGAAGCGAGGCAATCGCGACCACGCTGACGATGGAGCAAGGCAAGCCGCTGTTCGAAGCACGCTATGAAGTCGGTAGCGCGGCCGACTATTTTGAATGGTTTGCCGAAGAAGGGCGTCGCAGCTACGGGCGCGTGGTTCCGTCGCGCAGCACGGCCGTCCAGCAATTGGTCAAGAAGGAACCGATAGGCCCGGTGGCCGCTTTTTCGCCGTGGAACTTCCCGGCAATTACGCCTTCGCGCAAGATCGCGGCGGCATTGGCGGCCGGGTGTTCAATCATCATCAAGCCGGGCGAAGAGTGTCCCGGCACCGCCATTGAAATCGCGCGCGCGCTGCAAGATGCCGGGCTGCCGCCGGGCGTTCTCAATGTCGTGTTCGGCGAGCCGTCTGTCATCTCCGAATTCCTGATCCAGTCGCCGGTGATCCGCAAGGTGACCTTCACCGGCTCGGTGCCGGTTGGACGCCATCTTTCCGAGCTGGCCGGTCGCGCGCTCAAACCCATCACGCTGGAGCTGGGCGGGCACGCGCCGGTGGTCGTTTGTGAAGACGCCAACCTGGACGCCACAGCGAGCATCCTCGCTGCCGGCAAATTCCGCGGGACCGGGCAGATTTGCCTGTCGCCCACACGTATCCTGGTCCAGCGCAGCGTGATCGAAGAATTCCTCGCGAAATTCGTCAAGGCCAGCCAGGCCCTGAAGATCGGTAACGGCTTTGATCCGGATACCAAGGTCGGCCCGCTGTCCAACGGGCGCCGCATCAAGGCGATCGGCGACATGGTGGCCGATGCAAAATCCAAAGGGGCCCGCGTGATGACTGGCGGTGAGCGCGTGCCGGGCAAGGGCCTGTTCTGGCAGCCGACCATCCTGGCCGATGTACCGGCTGACGCCCTGGTGATGCATGAGGAGCCGTTTGGCCCCATCGCGGTGGTGCTGCCCTTTGATACGCTGGACGACGCCATTGAAGAAGCCAACCGCTTGCCTTATGGCCTGGCCGCTTATGGCTTCACCGAGTCGGCGCGCAATGCGGTGCGCCTGGGCAATGAGCTTGAGGCCGGGATGATCGGGATCAATCACACGCAGATGATCGTTTGCGAACTGCCGTTTGGCGGCATCAAGGACAGTGGCCAGGGATCCGAAGGTGGTGCAGAAGGCATCCAGAGCTATCTCGTCACCAAGTTCATCAGCCAGGTCTGAGATGACTGACATGGAGCCGCGCGTGATTCCTTCCACGATGCAAGCGATCGATTTCGAGTCGTTCGGTGACCCTTCCGTACTTCGGCATGTGACGGTGGCCACGCCGGAGATACGCCCCAACGATTTGCTGGTGCAAGTGCGGGCGGCCGGTGTCAACCGGGCGGACCTCAATCAACGGCAAGGAAAATACGGCAAGAGCGCCAGCTTCGGTGATTCATCGTTGCTGGGACTGGAGATCGCCGGCGAGGTGGTCGCCATGGGCGCGGCGGTAACGGGTTTCAGCATTGGCGAGCGTGTCATGGGCATCGTCGGCGGTGGCGCCTATGCGCAATATGCCCGCATTGATGCCGGCATGGCCATTCCCGTACCTGACACGCTGGATGATGTCGAGGCCGCCGCCGTGACCGAGGCTTTCGTTACCGCGCACCAGGCATTGATTCATCTGGGCAAACTCGCCCCAGGCGAAAAAGTCCTTATCCACGGCGCTGGCGGTGGCGTGGGTTCGTCACTGGTGCAACTGGCATTGCTGGCGGGTGCCGGCAAAGTCATCACGACCAGCAGCCGCAGCAAGCGCGAACGGCTGCTTGGAATGGGCGTTCACCTTGCAATCGACTACCAGAGCGAGGACTTCCAGGAAGTCATTGCCGGACAAGTCGAGGGCGGCTCGGTTGATGTGATCATCGATATCCTCGGCGGCCCCTACCTGGAGCGCAACATCCGATCGCTGAGTGCTGGCGGTCGCCTGATCCAGATCGGCACGCAAGGCGGCGCCAGCGGCACATTGCCGGTGGATCTGGTGCTGCAACGTCGCTTGCGCATTGAAGGTACTGTGATGAAGTCCGTCACGCAGGAGGAAAAGCGGAACATGACGGAACGGTTCCGGAGCCGGTGGATCGCAGACATCCGTTCGAAAAAGCTGCGGCCCATCATCGACCGGACCTTTGCCCTGGCCGATGCGGAAAAGGCACACCGGGCCATGGAAAATTCGGAGAATTTCGGAAAGCTGGTTTTGATACCTTGAAGTGAGAAAGCAAGTGCTCCCGTGACACAAGACCCAGGACGGTCACCCGGGGAGCATGAGTACCTATAAAAATACGTACCAACAACACCATCAGGAGACAACATGAAACTCAAGAAACTCACGCTTTGCGCAGCCATCTCTTTGATGGCGTTCGTGGCGCCGACGCACGCCCAGACTGATTACCCGTCGCGCCCGATCACCATCATCGTTCCATTTCCTCCCGGCGGCGTGACCGACGTGGTGGGGCGCGAGATTGCAAGAAACCTCTCCAAGCACCTGAAGCAGTCCGTGGTGGTTGAAAACAAGGCGGGCGCAGGCGGCAATATCGGCACCCAGGCACTGGCGCGGTCCAAGGCAGACGGCTACACACTGGGCATCATGACAGTGAGCGCGATGTCAATTGCGCCGCATATCACCAAGAACCTGGGCTTCAATCCGAAGAAGGATTTCACGCCGATCACCAACGTGGTCAATACCGATGGCGCTATCGTGGCCAACGTCGAAACGCCATTCAATACGGTGCAGGAGCTGGTGCGCTACGCCAAGCAGAATCCCGGCAAGGTCAACTACGCCAGCGTCGGTAACGGCTCGATCCCGCACCTGACCGCGGAGATGTTTGCCCAGCAGGCCGGCGTCAATCTGCTGCACGTTCCTTATCGGGGCGCGGCGCCAGCGCTGCAGGATTTGCTGGCCAACCACATCAACCTGTCGTTCGAGACTTCACTGGTCAGTGCGGTCAGCAATATGTCGGGCGGTCGCCTGAAGATCATTGCGATCACCGGTCCACAGCGTTCGCCGGCCGTGCCGAATGTACCGACCGTGGCTGAGTCAGGTTATCCCGGCTTCAGCGCACAAGGCTGGTTCGGTCTTTTCGGGCCGGCAAATTTGCCGCCCAAAGTGACCGAGGCGCTCAGCAAGGCAACGCTGGACACACTGCGTGATCCTGAAGTGCTCGCGCGATTTGAACGACTCGGTGTTCGTCCTGATCCGCGCACACCGGCATCGTTTGTCAGCTTCCTGGAAGGGGAAGACAAGAAATGGGCGGCAGTCGCAAAGACCCTGAACTTGCAGCTTGAGTGAGGCCCGGATAGCGAGCCAAGCGTTTGACTGTTGACGATTTACCGGAGCCCGCTGTTGCGGGCTCTTTTGCATCCTGGCGCGCGCTTCAAACCTGCTGTTGGCCGCTTGCGTTCGCTGCGCGCGGCGGATCGATCGACGCCCAAAGCGTAGCGACGATGAAGGCCAGGGTCATGGCGCCGTTGTTGTGCGTCAGGAAAGCCTGGCTAAGCCCGAACGCCATGAAACTCGCAATGAGCAGCACGCCCCCCAGCGCATAGGGGCGTGCCTGTGCATTGTCCGGGCGCCGCAGTACGCTGGCGAAAAAACGCAGGGGAACCAGGTAAAGCGCGAGCAGCGCCGCCAGCCCGATGGCGCCGCGCTTGACCAGGGCGTCGATGAATTCATTGTGTGCATGGCTATGGTCCATCACATAGGGATCGGCCAGGCCGGCCGCCACCAGCTCGGCCTTGCGCTGCCGGTAGCCCTCGCTGCCCCAGCCGAACACCGGCCTTTCCATTGAAATCAGCAGGCCGACCCGCCACATTTCCAGGCGCCCGCCGACTGAATTGTGGGCCTGGCCGGATTTGAAATAGCCGCTTGCCTCGCTGACCGTGTCCTGCAGCCGCCGCTCCAGCCCCAGGCCCTGGTGGGACAAGGCCCCCAGCAACACCAGCGCTGCGCCGCCGGCCAGTGCGGCGAGTTGCAGCCGGCGGGCAGGGCGCGCCGAATACGCCAGCAGGATGGCGATGCAGACCGGCAAGGCGAGCCAACTGCCGCGACTTGCCGACAGCACCGAGCCCAGCATGCCGGATATTGCCCCCGCCAGCAGCAGGGCGGTCCACAGCCGCGCCCGGTGCTGTGCCTGCGCCCACCCCAGGCCGGCCAGGCACAGCATCGCCCACAACAGGCACAGGTTGCCGAACTGGATCGGATTGGTATGCCCGCCCGGCCGGGCCAGTGCCAGCGCCAGCCATTGCCAGGCAGCGAGCAGGCCGCCACCAATGGCGCCCGCTGCAATTCCGCCCCATAAGGCTTGCGCGGCGGGTGGTGCTGCGCGCAGCAGCACGAAAACGGGAATCGCCAGCAGCAAGCGCAGCGGAACATCCAGTTCGGAAATCTTGCCGCCGCTCCAGGCAACGCTCCCTGCGCACACCGCGAAGTAGAAGCCGAAAACCATGATCAGCCGCCAATCGTCTCGCGTCATCGCGAGCTGCTTGCGTGTCGCCAGCCAGGCGAGGCTGCTTGCCAGCAATAGCGCGGCACCGAACGAATAGCCGCTCGGCAGGATCAAGGCCAGTGCCGAAAACAGGAAGATTGCAATGGATGTGGTGATGGACATGCCTGCCGTAAAGCGGTGTCAGCCGAGTGCGCCATTTTCCCAGAATTTGTCGTTTGGAAAGACTGCGATGGCAATGATCCGGCGCAACAAGGGTGTCGTTAAACGACGCTAAATTTTGGCCAAACCATCGTTCCAGCAGTCCAACCTAATGACATTGAAGGGCACGGCTCTGATGAAAACCACTCGCAGGACGCTATTCGGACCACCACGCGCCTTCGGATTCGAGGGTGAATCCACCGCCGCCATTCCGGCTAACGCGTCACAATTCCCGGCGCCGCTGGTGCCGCGTGAGCTGATCGAAAACGCCAGCCAGATACTGTTCATCACGCATCTGGCGCTGGGCGACTTCGCCTATCTCCAGAATTTTTTCAGGGCCTTCACCCGCGCCTATCCGCACATTGCGGTCGACCTCTGGGTCGATGAAGTGCGTCGCACCGCAGATCCGTCGCAATGGGAAAAGCTGCGCAACTACGCGCTCTACAGTTGGGTCAGTGCCTGCCCCTGCTTCCGCAAGGTCTATACCCAGACCTACAGCCCTGCGCTCTACTGCGCGTCGATCGGCGAGGCGCAGCAGCAACGGTATCCGCTGGTGGTGTCCATAGCCACCCTTCGTCCGCACCGCTACGCTGCACTGGCACGGGCGATCAGTCCGCGCGGATTCGTGGCGGGCATGACGGCAAAACCGGGACTGGGCTCGCTGGTCCACTTGACTGCATGGCGCAAGCTCGATGCCGCCATTCCGCCCTACACCGTCGACAGGAATCAAGCGCAGCACATCAGTGCGATTTATGCCGACTGGTTTTTCCGCCTGTTCGGACTGGTGGTGCCGCCTGGCGAGCGCTACCCTTTCGTGGATATCCCCGGCATCTGGCAAGAGGACGCGAGCAGGCAGCTTGCGTCCTGGGGTTGCCAGGGGCGACGGCGGGTTTTCATCAATCCGATTGCGAAGACGGACAAGCGCAGTTGGCCGCTGGAGCGGGTGATGCAACTGATCGCGGCGATACGCGGCAAGCGCGAATGGGAAGACGCCTGCTTCATCGTGAACGCCATGCCGGACCAGGTGCAGGATGTACGAAAGATGATCGTCGACCACGGGCTGGGTCGTACCTACGCGTTCAGCGCGCAGGGCAATTTTTTCCAGTTACCAGCCATGCTGCGCACCTGCGACCTGATCATCTCTGTAGAAACATCGATCATGCATCTGGCCAACGCGATCCACGTGCCAGTGATTGCGCTGATGCGGCAAAAAAATCCGGAATGGGTGCCAATCGACAAGGAAAACAGCAAGGTGATTACGGCCGCGCACCGGCGCGACTGGGTCAAGGCCATCACGGTCGAGCAAGTCATGGCCTCGCTGGCGCACTGAATGAACCTTCCCTCAGCCGCTGCCAGCAAGCGCGCCGAAGCACGGGACGACCCGGCATTGCACATTGCCTTCTGTGTCGATGACAATTATTTCCGCAGCATGGGCGCGACGATCGCATCGATCATCGCCAACAACCCTGGCAGACAATTCATTTTCCACGTGCTGGCGTTCGAGGTCGCCGAGCGGCACCGCGCAGGCTTGCTGGAACTGGAGCGCCGGTTCGATGTCCGCACGCAACTGCACATCATCGATCCTGCAAGCTTTCGCGAGCTCGGGCATTTCGTCAGGAATTCCTACTATTCGCTGTCGATCTTTTCGCGGCTGTTGATTCCTGCCGTGCTGGAGGGTGTCGCATCGAAGGTGTTGTACCTGGACGCCGACATCCTGTGCGTGGGCAAGCTCGATGAACTGATCGACATGGACCTCGGCAGCGACATTGCAGCGGCCGTGGCGGATGCACCGCTCACCGCCGAACGCCGGTCCCGTGCGCTGGGCTTGAAGCACGGCCGGTACTTCAACAGTGGTGTCTTGCTCATCAACGTCGACAACTGGATCGCGCACCAGGTCACGGCACGCACGCTGGAAGTCCTGGCGCAAGGGAAAAAGAGGCTCCGGTTCAGTGACCAGGATGCGCTCAATATCGTCCTCGGCGAGCATATCGGCTACCTCGACGGCAAATTCAACACCATCTACGACCTGGTGCACGATATGGACCGGAACGTGCGCACCATGCACGCACCAGACAAGGCCGTATTGCTCCATTTCGCTGGCGCCATCAAGCCGTGGGCAGACTGGCACCGGCATGAGGCCCGTGCGCTATTTTGCCGATACCACGCCATGTCGCCCTGGGCCGACATGCCGCTTGATCCAGCGCCGCGCAATCCGCGCGAAATGCGCCTGCAATCACGGTTCCTGAAAAATCGCGGGGAATTCCGCTCGGCGCTGGTCTGGTATGGACGTTACCTGAGGGCGCGGCTGGGCCAGGGATTGCGCCAGTAGCCAGCGAGCACAAAGCTAGAACAAGGGCGGCCCGGGCAGGCTGACTGTGCCTGTGGCCAGGGCGCGCACAGTGCCGCCCACCCGGATCTCGCGCCCGGATGTCAGCTCGAGCACCAGCCGGCACGCACGCCCTACCGCCTCGCCCTGGCTGACCAGGATGCGGCAAGGCGTTGGATGTGCGTGGTGAAGCAGCCAGCCACCCAGGTTGGCGCAGGCCGATCCGGTACCGGGATCCTCGCCGACGCCGCCGCCTGGCAGGACGGAAAAATAGCGCGCAAGCACCGCAGCATGCGTGCCGTCTTCAAACGCGAACACATAGCCGGTCTTGCGGCCCAGGCTATTGGCGGGCCACTGATCGAGCAAGGCCGTATCGGGGGAAGCGCGGCGCACCGCATCGGGCGAGCCAAGCGGGATCAGCAACTGGTCGGCGCCGGTATTGACCCATACCGGATCGCCCAACAGGTCCGCCGCGCCCAGGCCGATCAGGCTGGCGATCAGGGCGGCAGGCTGGCTGGCGGGCCTGGGCTTTGGCGCACCGACCACCGGTGCCGTAAACGACCATTCCTTGCCGCTTGCGCGGACTGGCACGATCCCGGCCATGAACTGCAACGTCAGCTCATCGCCGGCGCCCGACAATTCGCGCACCACATGGGCCGAACCCAGGGTGGGGTGGCCCGCGAACGGCAACTCATGGCTGGGCGTGAATATGCGCACCGTGGCAGTTGCCGCAGACGAAGGCAGGATGAACGTTGTTTCCGAAAGATTGAACTGCCTGGCCAGCGCCTGCATCTCCTCGTCCGACAAGCCGCTTGCGTCCTCGAACACACACAAGGGATTGCCGCCGAAAGTGGATTCGGCAAACACGTTCACGATCCGGAAACGGTAGTTCCTGTCCATAGATGGCCTGCCCGATAAATGAGTCGGAAGAATACATCGGAAGCAGGCGGCGCGGAATGTGCAGCCCGACCGGCGCAGGGGACTGGAATTTTTTTCCATCCGGCAACGCGCGACGCGCGACGCATCGACGCGTCAAGCAACCCGACCAGGCAGGCAAGAAATTAACAAGCGAACATTGCAGGAAATTACAACCCGCTCAGCTAAACTTGTTCGACGCCACATCAGGAGACGATCATGAAAGGCCAAGCCATGCCGCAAGTCAGGTTGCGTCCACTGGAACGTGAGGACTTGCGTTTCGTGCACGAACTCGACAACAACGAATCCGTGATGCACTACTGGTTCGAAGAAGCGTATGAAGCGTTTGTCGAACTGTGCGACCTGTACGACAAGCACATACATGACCAGAGCGAACGGCGCTTCATTGCGGAAGCCGACGACGAGCCGGTCGGGCTGGTCGAACTGGTCGAGATCAATCATATCCATCGGCGTGCCGAATTCCAGATCATCATCGCACCGGCGCACCAGGGAAAAGGCTACGCCCAGGTCGGTACGCTGCTGGGAATTGAATACGCATTCACCGTGCTGAACCTGTACAAGCTGTTCCTGGTCGTCGACAGCGGCAACGACGCCGCATTGGCGGTCTATCGCAAGCTCGGCTTTCGCGAGGAAGGCACGCTGCGGCATGAATTTTTTGTCAATGGCGAATACAAGGATGCGATCAGGATGGCGATTTTCCAGCCCGAATTCCTGTTGAGCCGGAAGCGCAAGGCTTAAGCCTTGCCAGCACCGGCGCCTGGCTGCCGCGCCCCGATCAAACGCGCGCGGCACCCTGATTTCCTGAAGATGGAACCTGCCACCGACTATCCGACCTTGACGCCGGAGCGAGCGCCTTTGCTCGAATTCGGCTTGGCGAAATGTTCGATATTCACACCACTTTGCGGTGGCCGCCGAGCAGCCGTTAACAGATATGTACCTGGGACGCTGCAATGACCAAAGTTCAGGTTCTGGTCGGGCTGGCTTATTTGTGCCGGCTGGACGCACCTTATTTCTACGCAGGGATCTGATTCGGAGGGCGATATTGGAAGCGCCATTGGAAGACCGACTGAACCGGCTGCTCGGCTATGCCGAGGCCGACCCGAACAACTACCTGTTGCTGTGCGAAGCCGGCGACCTGTGCCTCGAACTTGGCGACACGGTGCGGGCCTGGCCGTTGCTGGAGCAGGCACTGGTGCTGCGGCCGGATGATCCGGCAGCGCAATACCGGATGGCTGTCCTGCTTTACCAGGAGAAGGCCTTCGAGGGCAGTCTGTCGCTGACGGCCCGCTTGCTGGAGCAAGGGCATATCAATGCGGTGATCCGCCACCAGCATGTGCTGTGCCTGGTCGCGCTGGCGCGCCTTGCCGAGGCAGGACCGCTGCTGCAGTCCCTGGTCGACGAAGGCGCGGCGTTCGCCGGCTTGCCCCATCTGTACATTCGCACCCAGCATTACCTGGGCAAGGTGGCCGAGGCCGCTGCGTATGCCGCCGTCCATCTTCGACGTCATCCGGACGACACCATCGGCCGCGCCATGTTGAGCCTGCTGCTGCTGGACCAGGAAAAATATGTCGAGGCCGACCGTACCGCCAGCGAAGTCCTGATGCTGCAGCCGGACAATCTCGATGCACTGCTCGCTGCCGGATCGACTGCGATTGCCCTGGAACGGGAAGAGCAGGCAAAGGTATTGTTCAGCCGGGCGATCGCAGTCAGTCCGCACAATGGCCGCGCATGGCTGGGCATCGGCCTGCACAGCATGCTGGAGGGGCGGCTGGAACAGGCGATCATTGAATTGGACCGGGCGGTTCGTTACATGCCCAGCCACCTCGGCTCCTGGAATGCGCTGGCCTGGGTGCATATCCTGCAGCGCGATTTCGATGCCGCCTGGCGCACATTCCAGCATAGCCTGGCCGTGGACCGCAATTTTGGCGAGGCGCATGGCGGGCTAGCGGTGGTGGCCGCCGTGCGCGGTGACTGGGAGCAGGTCAGCATCCTGGCCGATACCGCCCTGCGCTTGCAGCCGGACTCCTTCGCGGGTCGCTTCGCGCAGTCGCTGCTGCTTGCCAACCGAGGCCGCCCGCAGCGGGCAAGCGCGATGATCGATGCCATGCTCGATGCCAGCGCGACGCCATCCGGCGGCAACCTGTCCGGCCTGATTCGCCGCTTTGCTGCACGCCACCAGGCGGGACCGCCTGCCGGACCGGTCCCTGCCGGGCCGATTACATTGCATTGACCAGACTGTTGACCCGCAAATGAAAAATCAAGCTGCCGATATCGGGCATGACGAGTTGCTCAAGATGGCGCTCCACGCCATTCGCGCTGGTCGCCACGAGCAAGCCATCGACCTGCTGACACGGGCTTGCGAGGCGTCGCCGTACAACGGCGAGCTGCTATACCTGCTTGCCGCCGAATACGCGCAGATCGGCTTGACCATGTGCGCATGCGAACTGATGGCGCGCGCCATCGAACTCGCGCCGGACTTGCACATTGCCCGACTGCAGCTTGGCATGCTGCACCTGTCCGCAGGCAATGCAGCGCTCGGGATTAAAGTCATCTCGCCGCTCATGACCCTGCTGCAGGACGACTGGCTCGGCTACTTCGCCAGGGGCCTGGTGCACTTGTGCCAGGACGAGTTTGCGGAGTGCCGGCAAATGCTGGAACGGGGGATCTCCCTGAACAATGCCAATCCTGCGCTGAATTCGGACATGGAAAAAATCCTGGCGTCGATTGCAAGCGGCGATGGCGGCAGCGAGGGTGGGGCCAGCGAGGGTGGGGCCAGCGAGGGTGGGGCCAGCCCATCGGTCACGATCAGCCGCAGCATCTGGCTGGCGGCCTACCAGGCCGACCCGGACCTCCCAGGACACTAAGCGCGCCGCCGCAGGTCCCGCATTCAGTGGAAACTGCCAATCACGGCTCGCACCACCAGGTTCCAGCCATCGATCAGCACGAACACCAGCACTTTCAGCGGCAGTGAAACCACCACTGGCGGCACCATCATCATGCCCAGCGACATCAGCACGCTCGACACCACCAGGTCGATCAGCAGGAAGGGCAGGAAAATCACGAAGCCGATCTGGAATGCCGTCTTCAGTTCGCTGAGCATGTACGCTGGTATCAACTGCGTCATGCTGACCTCGTCCAGTGCTTGCGGCGGCGCGCCGCGCGATAGCTCGACCATCAGCGCCAGGTCCTGCTCGCGGGTCTGGCGGAGCATGAATTGCTTTACCTGGCCGGTGGCAAGGTCGAGCGCCTTTTCCTCCTTGATCTGACCTTGCCGGTAGG
>NZ_JAUSNH010000013.1 GCF_030645335.1 Lacisediminimonas sp.
TACAGTTCCTATTTCGCCGATGTAAAACTGATCGCGCCAAGCGTCTCCACATAAACGAATTCAAATTCGTCGAGATATGAGTCGATCGCTCAATTGATGAGTATCAAGCATCCACCCCGCAAGCCGTGAGAGCAGCGCCAATCACCCTAGACTCGTCACTCACTCAACGACGTCCAGGAGCGATGCCATGGCGATGATGAAGGCGGCAGTATTTGTCGAACCCGGGCGCATCGTGCTCGAGGACAAGAAAATCCCTGATGTTGGCCCCCTTGACGCGCTGATCAAGGTGACGACGACCACGATCTGCGGCACCGATATCCATATCCTGAAGGGCGAGTATCCGGTCGCTCGCGGTCTGACGATCGGCCACGAGCCGGTCGGCGTCATTTACAAGCTGGGCTCGGCGGTGCAGGGCTACCGCGAGGGGCAGCGTGTCATTGCCGGCGCCATCACGCCGAGTGGCTGGAGCAATGCCTGCCAATGCGGCGTCGGTTCGCAGGACGGGGCCGGCACCGCCCACGGCTGGAAACTGCTCGGGGGCTGGAAGTTCGGAAACACCATCGATGGTTGCCAGGCCGAGTACGTCCTCGTTCCCGATGCCATGGCCAACCTCGCAGCGGTGCCCGACGAACTCAGCGACGAGCAGGTGCTGATGTGCCCCGACATCATGTCGACCGGGCTCAGTGGCGCCGAGCACGCCCACATCCGCATCGGCGACACGGTGGCCGTGTTCGCGCAGGGGCCAATCGGCCTGTGCGCCACCGCCGGCGCCAAACTGAGCGGCGCCACCACGGTGATCGGCGTGGATCGACTGGCCAACCGGCTTGAAATCTCGCGGCGGATGGGCGCCGATCACGTCATCGACAGCAGCCGTGTCGACCCGGTCGAAGAGATCATGCGGCTCACCGGCGGGCGCGGTGTCGATGTCGCCATCGAGGCGCTGGGCACGCAGGCAACGTTCGATGCCTGTTTGCGCGTGTTGCGGCCAGGTGGCACCTTGTCGAGCCTGGGAGTCTATTCCACCGACCTCACGATTGCGCTGGGCGCCTTCGCTGCCGGACTCGGCGACCACAAGATCGTGACGAGCTTGTGTCCGGGGGGCAAGGAACGCATGCGCCGCCTGATGTCGGTGATCCAGTCAGGTCGCGTCGATCTCGGCCCGATGGTGACGCACCGCTTCAAGCTCGACGACATCGAGAAGGCCTACGAGTTGTTCGGCCATCAGCGCGACGGCGTGCTGAAGGTCGCGATCACGCCTTGACCGACGAAGACGGCGCCCATCGCTGCGCCGTGGCGGCCGGCGTGGCTGTGGGCATAACCTGGAGGGAACGAGCTGCAAGTGTCATTGTCAGTAATGCATGGCAAGCACAGACACCACGCCTCTTCACCGCTACCAGAAAAAGCGGAATTTTGATGTCACCCCTGAACCGCCACCTCGCGCTGCGGCGAAAGGTGAAAAACTTGGCTTCGCCATTCAAAAGCACTGGGCGCGCCGGCTTCACTACGATCTTCGCCTGGAGCTTGACGGTGTCCTGTTGAGCTGGGCCGTACCCAAAGGCCCGAGCTACGACCCTAAAGAAAAACGCATCGCAATCCACGTCGAAGACCACCCGGTCGACTATGCCGGCTTCGAAGGAGAGATTCCGGCAAGGCAATACGGCGCCGGCACCGTCATCGTCTGGGATCAAGGCACATGGGAGCCGGTTGGGGATCCGCATGCCGGCTTGAAAGAAGGCAAGATCGTCTTCCGGCTCCACGGCCAAAAGCTGGCCGGTCTCTGGGAGCTGGTGAAGATCGCCAAGCACGGCGACAAGCAGGAAGCCTGGCTGCTTTTCAAGAAGCGCGATGAATGGGCGCGCCCACTGGACGAGTACGACGTCATCCAGGCCCTTCCCGATAGCATTACTGCAGCGCCGCTCGGACTGATCGAAGAGCGGGAAGCAAAGACGCAAACAGCACTGAAATCTCCGACGCCCGATTTATCGAAGGCAGTTGACTCGCCTCTTCCCGCAAAACTTGACCCGCAGCTGGCAAGCCTGACTGCGTCGCTTCCGGCAGGGGACGACTGGATCATCGAGACCAAGTTCGATGGTTACCGCATGCTGGCCCGGATTGACGATGGACGGGTACGGCTTTTTACGCGCAACGGCCATGATTGGACGAGCAAGTTCAAGACCATCGCGGCCGAGATTGAACGCTTGCAGCTCAAGGACGCCTGGCTCGACGGTGAAATGGTCGTCCTGAAAGATGGCCTTCCCGACTTTCAATCCTTGCAGGCTGCAATCGATTCGTCGCGCAGCGAGGACATCGTCTACTTCCTGTTCGACATCCCTTACTTTGCCGGCCAGGATCTGCGCGAGGTACCGCTATGGTCGCGCCGTGCGCTTCTTGCCGACACGGTCGCACCAGGCGAACGGATTCGCATCAGCGAATCGCTTGACGCGCAATCGGCTCAGGTCTTCAAGGCCGCATGCGAGCTTGGGCTGGAGGGCTTGATGTTCAAGCGGGGCGATGCCCGCTACATCGCTGGCCGCACGCAAAGCTGGCTCAAGGCGAAATGTACCCTGCGCCAGGAGTTTGTCGTCGTCGGTTTCACCACCCGGGCCGGGCAGGCGCAAGAAGTCGGTAGCCTGCTGCTTGGCTACCACGCAGACGGAGCACTGCGTTACGCCGGCAGTGTGGGAACGGGGTGGGATGCCAGGACGGCGCATGACCTGCACACGCGCCTCGCCAGACTGGAGGTACCGGCCGCGCCCGTCGAAGGGAACATGCCCAGGAGCCGCTGGTCCAGGCGAGCACAAGGGGAAGAGCACTGGGTGAAGCCGAAACTGGTGGTTGAAGTTGCTTTCACTGAATGGACGAAACAGGGTGTCGTGCGCCAGGCGTCGTTCAAGGGTTTGCGGGACGACAAACCGGCCGGCGAAATCGCCAGGGAAGCGGCCAGGACGAATATCAGTGCAACGGTGAACCTGACGCACGCCGACCGCGTCATTGACCCGTCGACCGGCCTGACAAAGCTCGATCTTTTCCGGTATTACGAAAGCATCGCGGCCTGGATGCTGCCTCACCTGAAAGACCGACCCGTCGCCTTGCTCCGTGCACCAGACGGCATCGCAAAAGAAAAGTTTTTCCATAAGCATCCGGAATCAAAACTTCCCGGACTGAAAGTACACGATCCGGCGCTCTGGCCCGGTCATGGTGCTCTTGTCACGATTGATACACCAGACGCTTTGATGTCAGCGGCCCAGATGAATGCGGTCGAGTTGCATACATGGAATTCGACGATCAAAAAGCTGAACCAACCCGACCGCGTAATTTTCGACCTGGACCCCGGCGAAGGAGTGAAGTGGGCGCATGTGCAAGAGGCAGCCTTGCTGGTGAACACCCTTCTCACCGAGCTTGGCCTCCAAGCCTGGCTCAAGACAAGTGGCGGCAACGGATTGCACATTGTCGTGCCCCTGGCGCCAACGCTGGATTACGACACCGTGAAAGGCTTTTCAAAAACTTTCGTCCAGCACATGGTGCGAACGATTCCCCAGCGCTTTACTTCCCGCCCAGGCGCGGTGAATCGAAAGGGAAAAATATTCGTGGATTATCTTCGTAACGGCTTTTCCCAGACGACCGTCTCTGCGTTCTCAGCCCGGGCACGACCAGGTCTTGCAATGTCGATGCTATTGGATTGGAATCAGTTGATGGCCATCAAAAGCGCCGCGCAATGGAACATCTTGAATGCCCGGGAATATCTAAGCTTCCAGACAGTAGACCCATGGCGCGACTACTGGACCACGCGGCAAAGGCTGGGATCCGCGATCAAAAGGCTTTCGAAATCGTAATCGTTGCCATACCGAATTCTGGAGGTTCACATGGCGGCACGTTCCATTGCATCCCTTTCCCTGTCATTTGGCTTGGTGTCCATCCCGATCAAGCTCTATTCGGCCACGGAAACATCCGCCGACGTCCGTTTCAATTTCCTGACGAAGGAAGGATCGCGAATAAAGATGCAATACATCTCCGAGCAGACGGGCGAGCCGGTGGAGCGCTCGGAGCTAAAAAAGGGCTACGAATTCGACAAGGACCAGTTCGTCGTCTTCGCGCCGGAAGAGCTCAAAGCGCTGGATGATGGTGCCAGCCATGTTGTCGACATCGTGGCCTTCATCCCCGAAAAATCGGTGGATCCGATTTTCTACGACAAGGCGTATTTCATCGCGCCCGACAAGCGAGGGGGCAAGCCGTACAACCTGTTGAAGGAAGCCTTGCGCAAGACCGGCCGATGCGCGCTGGCAAAGTGGTCTTTCAAGGGCCACACGCACATGGTGCAGATCCGTCCGGCGGAGGACGGGCTGGTTTTCCAGCAGCTATTGTTCGCCGATGAGGTTCGTTCCTTGTCTGATCTGAATGTCGAGCGCATGGATGTCTCGGACGCCGAGCTGAAGCTGGCGATTCAAATAATCGATCAGGCGTCGCAGGACACCTACGATCCGACGCAGTACAAGGACGAAGAGAAGGAGCGCGTGCTGCACGCGATTGACGAAAAGATCGCCGGCAAGCAGATCGTCACTCCCGAAGCCGGGACCACGGTCTCGCCTGCGGGTCAGGTGATCGACCTCATGGAAGCCCTTCGCGCCAGCCTGGTGAGCGGGAAACGATCTCCGGCACAAGCCAAGCCGGAAGCTAGAGATGCGGCCCCAAAAAAACGGGCGGGTGCGACGAAATCCGCGACAAAGACTGCATCACATTCACGCAGCCGCGCCGCCGGGGGATAATCTGCGCCGCAGCGACGTCAATGCGTTGACCTTGCCGATTCGCTCGGTGAGGTCTCGCACTGCCTCCGCCGTCAGCCGCGAAGCGTGGTCAGCAGCTTTACCAGTTCAACAATCGCGGTGAACGGCTCCGGATCGTTGCGCGCCGTAAAGCGCGCCGCCAACCGTTCAGCACGCTGGGTGGCGACGGCCAAATGCTGGCTGGTGACTGCGAACGCGTTACTCGCACCTTTGCCATAGCCCGGGATGTGATTTTTGATGCGGCGCATCGCTTCATCACGATGTAGCGGAGCTTGAATGTCTTCATAGTGCAACAACAACCACAGTTCAAAGCTGGGCACGGAAGCAATCGCCTGAAAGCAGATCGGTTGCCTGGCATCGTTCCTGAGCTTGCCATCCAACGAAGCAGCCCGAGCCAGCGCCTCGTGATAGCTTTGGTGATTGTCACGATCAAACACTGCATAGACCTTCTCAAACGCACGACGCTGTATGTTCTTATGGCGGTCGCCATCCTCAAACAATGTCTGGGCGTACTGCACCACCTGGATTGGTGAGGTCCCCAACTCGCTGGGCCGGACTTCCACATTCGCCGTGTGCAAGCGGTAGGATGCGCAAATCTCACGAAAGTAGTTAGGCTCAGTCTTGCTGCCCTCAGAGACGATTAATATCCGGTCATAGCTTGCGCGCCGCCCCTGTTTGCGCTCAAGCTGCTTCCTTCGGCGTTCTGTGGGTGAGTTGTCGCGGGCCATCAGCGCTTGAGCCCCAGCATATGGCTGAGTAAGGGCACACCGCCATAACGCCCCATCAGGTAGCCGCGTTCCAGCGCCTCGTTCTTGCGCGGACTGAATTCGGACAAACTGACCAATGCCGAAGCCTGATTACGGTCCTTTTCGACGAACCACACCTGATCGCGCCGGAACAGTTCTGGCGCGTCCAGCAACGACGTGTCGTGAGTAGTAAAAACCAGTTGCGCACCGCCTGTGTTGATCTCGGAACGGTGGAACATTCGCACCATTTCGCGTACCAGCAAAGTGTGCAAACTGGTGTCAAGTTCATCAATAACGAGCGTCAGCCCTTTGCTCAGGATGTCCAGCACCGGCCCGGCAAGGAACAGAAGATTGCGCGTGCCGTTGGACTCGTCCATCAAATCAAACACGGCCTTGCCCTGTTCCGTTACGTGGTGGAAGCGCAGCTTGTGCTCTTCCATCTCTTCCGATCTCACCTCAGTCTTGCCGGCCACCAAGTCAAAGTGAACAGACTGTCCTGGAACTTTGCGCGTTTCCACATCAATGTCGGCGATGCTGATGTCAGCGGCAGAAAGAAAGTTGCAGATATCCCTTCGGCCATCAGCCTGCTTGAGCATCTGGATAGACAGCTGAGGACCGAGCTGGGCTTGCTCGTTGAAGATCACCAAGCGATTCACGAACCAGTCGAACACCGGGCGCAGGGCCTCACTATTGAGTTGCACAGCCATCGACAGGAAGAGTGCGTTGGGGCGGGTGGCACCTTCCCACAGGTTTTTGGGGCCTTTCAGCCCTGAACCAAAGTCATAGACATCCTTGCCAGTATCGGTATCAAAGTGGCGCGCAAACCAACGCTGTGGCTTGAACGCCTTGTAAACCAGCAAGTGCTCGCTGACGATGCGCTGTGATGTCATGGCAAAGCCATACTGGTAGCGCACACCCTCAAGCAGGAAAGTGATCTCGAATTCGCTGGGCTGGCTGGCTGAATCGGCATCGAGTCGGAAGGGCTGCAGTGCAAAGCTCTGGCCCGGCTGGATCGCCGTCGCCGACTCGGTCACCACACCACGCATGAATTGCAGCGCCTTGATGAGATTGGACTTGCCGCTCGCATTTGCACCATAGACCACTGCACTGCGCACCAGGCTGGGGGCGGCACTGATGCCTGTGGCTTGGGTGTGGGTGTCGTGCAGGGTCTTGTCCTTGGACGCAACAAGACTGAGCACCTGCTCGTCGCGCAGGCTGCGGAAGTTCTTGACACGGAACTCGACAAGCATTGGATTCACCCTAATTTACACAAATAATTAACTATTATGAATGAAATAATCGTTTTTTCAATTTATTAGTGTTGAAAATCTACTTTTCGGCTAACAGCCCGGACCGGCCGCCTGCGGATTTCCGCAGCACTGCAGGCGCCAAGACGCCTGTCATCGAATGGTCATGTTTGCTTAATTAAAGATTCATACCCGCTGCCTATAGTCCCAGACATCCAGACATCTGGGGAGGCGAAGGGATCATGATTCAGCGTGGCAACGGCGAAGCGGTCTACAGACAAATACAAAGGGAGCTGGAAGCGGAGATCCGCAACCTGCACCGGCCACATGACCTGCTGCCGGCCGAAACCCTGCTCGCGGAACGCTTCGGCGTCAACCGTCACACCTTGCGCCGCGCGCTCGACGGCCTGGTAAGCCAGGGCTGGATAGAACGTCGGCACGGACTGGGCAGCTATGTGCTGGACCGTCCGATCGAATACAACATCGGCCAGCGCACCCGCTTTACTGAAAACCTCGAGGCACTCGGCTGCAAGACCGGTAGCACGGTATTGCGCAAGCTGCGCGTGGCAGCACAGGGCGGAGTCGCGCGCAAGCTTCAGCTGGAAGACGGCGAGCCGGTGTTCTGGATCGAGACGCTGCGCCTAGCCGACGGGATTCCATTCTGCGTGATCTCCCATTACCTGCCCGTGTCGCTGTTCCCGGGGCTGCTTGACGACTACACAGGCGGCTCACTGCACGACCTGATCGAAAGCGCCTACGGCTGGCGCCTGCGCCGCAGCGAGAGCCTGGTCTCGGCGTCGCTTCCGCAGGGTGACGATGCGCGCCTGCTCGGCATGCCGGCGACGGAGCCGGTAATGCGCGTCAAAAGCGTGAACGTGCGCGAAGGCGACGCGCATCCGGCAGAGCTTCCCATCGAATACGCACTGACGCGGCTGCGCGCTGACCGCATGCAGCTGCGCATTACTCCCTGATCTTGTCCGCTACCCCCCTACCCTCACGAACTCCCGGAGTCAACAACATGGAACAGAAGAAAACCTTCATCAATACCGCGACGCACAGCCTGTTTGCGCTCGCACTGACTTTCACCCTTGCTGGCACGGTGCAGGCTCAGGCACAGCACGACGGCAGTGCCGCCAAGCCCTTGCGTGTGGTGCTGATCCCCGCTGACGGTGGCACCGAAGACGGTACCCGCAAGGATTTCGAGCCGATCTTCAACGCGATCAAGCAAGCGACCAACATGAATTTCGACATCAAGGTCGGCCAAAGCTATGGCGCCGTGGTCGAGGCAATGTGCAACGGCACGGCCGACATCGCGTGGTACGGGCCAGCCAGCTACCTGCAGGCACGCAAGCGTGGCTGCGCCGAGCTGCTGGCGTTGGCAGTACGCGGCGGCGGCTCGGTGTACTACTCCGGCGTTTTTGCTCGCAAGGATGCCGGCATCAATAGTCTCAAGGACATCAAGGGCAAGCGGATCGCCCTGGGCGACGTCAATTCCACGTCCAGCTTCAACATCCCCGTGGCAATGATGATGACGGCCGGCGTGCAGCCGGCGCGCGACGCCCGGGTCATCAACATGGCAGGTAGCCACGCCAACGTGATCAAGGCACTGGCCGAAGGTCTGGTTGATGCCGGCGGCGCCTCGTTCGATTCGTTCGAGAAAGCGGTCAACGCCAAGGCGATTGATCCGAACCAGGTCAAGGTGATCGCCAAGAGCACACCGATCCCGTATCCGCCGCTGGCGATGCATCCAAAGCTCGACGCCAGTGTGAAGGCCAAGCTGCGCGACGCTTTCAACAACATCCACAAGCTGCCCGGCATCTCGAAAGACCAGATCCGCGGCTACGGCGGCGGCAAGGTCGACGGCTACACCGCGAATACGAGCGAAGAAGACATGGCCAACGCCGGCAAGCTGTTTGACCTCGTCACCGACCAGGTGCGGGTCGACATCATCAAGAAGGCCGGTACGCGATAAATCCGGCTTGTCATCTCCGCGCAGGCGGGAATCCAGAAAGTGCCGCGATACCGTCCGGTCGCGCATCTTTGGGCTCCTGCTTCCGCGGGAGCGATAGCAGTACTGCAAGCAGTGCACTTCCAACCAAGGACCCCGCGATGATCGAATTTCAAAGACTGTCAAAAACCTGGCCCGACGGCACCCGTGCCCTCTCCGAAATCAACCTGCGCGTGCCGCGCGGCGAGTTCTGCGTCGTGCTCGGCCCTTCCGGCGCCGGCAAGTCGACGCTGCTGCGCGCGGTCAATGGCCTGATGCGGCCGAGCAGTGGCGCTGTCCGCATCGATGGCGTGGAGCTGAGCCGGTCCACCGAGCGCGAGTTGCGCAAGCGCGTTGCGATGATCCACCAGCATTTCAACCTGACCTTGCGCATGAGTGTGGCGGCCAACGTGCTGGCAGGCCTGCTCCCGGTGACGCCGACCCTGCGAGCACTGCTGTGCTGGTTCAAGCCGGAACAGCGCAAGCGTGCCTGCGACCTGCTGGCCAGCGTGGGCCTCGATCCCAAGCACCTGGGCCGGCGTGCCGGTGAACTGTCCGGCGGCCAGCAGCAGCGCGTGGGGATTGCGCGCGCCTTCATGCTGGACCCGGAAGTCGTGCTGGCCGATGAGCCGGTAGCCAGCCTTGATCCAAAAATATCGCGCGACATCCTTTCCCTGATCCGCGAAGCGGCCCGCGCCCGCGGCACTTCGGTCGTGTGCAGCCTCCATCAGGTTGATCTGGCGCGCGAGTTTGGCGACCGCATCGTCGGCATGCGAGACGGCCGGATCGTGTTCGATGGCACGCCCGATGCGTTCACCGACGAAGTCGTGGAACGTCTGTACGCCGGCGCGCAGTGGGAAGATGCGCCGGCGCACGCACCGCGCCCGCAATCGCATCCTGGCTCCTTCGCGACCGCACCGGCCTGACCATGTCCACCCTCATCAAACCAATACCAACGCCGGCACCCGGCACGCAGATCGAATGGAAGCTTGATCATCCGTACAACGCGCGCCACCTGCTGATCGTGATCGCGCTGCTGGCCTTGCTGTTATTTACCGGCCACCGCACCGAGATGGACCGCATGATCGCCATGAGTGCCCAGGCGGTCGGCAACCTGCTCGGCCTCTCGGAGGACTCGCAGGTGGTGCGCGGCCTCTCACGGGTCGGTGAGTCGATGTGGCCGCCGGCAATCGCAGAAAAGGAAGAGCTGTCTCGCCTGCCGCACATCGAACGGGACAAGCTGCCCTGGTTCTCGTCCATTGAAGTGCAGGAAAACGTGCACCAGACGCTCAATGCGGAGACCCTGCAAATGGAGTCAAAGGTCGAGCGTGCAGAGTTCCTGGTCAAGCCCTACGGCTATATCTGGACGGTGTTCGTAAAAATGATCGAGACGGTCGAGATCGCCTTGTGGGGCACGATCCTGTCGGTACTGCTGTCCATTCCGCTGGCCTACTTCGCTGCGCGCAATTACACGCCGAACCGGTTCACCTACAACGGCGCACGCAGCATGATCAGCCTGCTGCGCTCCGCCCCGGAGTTGATTGTCGCCCTGTTCCTGGTGCTGGCCTACGGCTTCGGCCCGATTGCCGGCGTGCTGGCGCTCGGCCTGCATGCGGCCGGATTCCTCGGCAAGTTCTACGCGGAAGACATCGAGAACGCCGACCGCAAACCGCAGGAGGCGCTGGAAGCGATCGGCGCCGGCAAGCTGAAAACGCTGTGGTACGGCGTGATTCCCCAGGTGCTGCCGCAGTACGTCGCCTACACGCTGTACATCCTCGACCGCAACGTGCGCATGGCAACCGTGATCGGCCTGGTCGGCGCAGGCGGGATCGGGCAAGAGTTGAAGGGCCGGTTCGACATGTTCCAGTACGGGCATGTGGCGACGATCCTGATCGCGATTTTCATTGTCGTTTGCTTGCTGGACCAGTTTTCTGCCCGCGTGCGGAGCAGGCTGATTTGATGTAGCCCTGTCGCTCCCGCGCAGGCGGGGGCGACAGCATCTTTGCCCGGATCACATCTGCGCTACCGCCTTGTCGGGAATGACGGAAAAGGTATGAAAACAATGAACCAAACCATCACCCGCAGCACCCTCGCCGTGTGCCTCGTCGCCGCCGGGCGCGACCGCGTGCTCTCCTGCGCCCACGCCGCCGGCCAGGGCCTGACCATACAGGCGCTGCAACCGGCCGAAGCCGGCATGGCTCTGATGCAATGGCGCGACGCCGTCATGCACCAGCCGTTTTACCTGGGCGAAGTCCCGCTTTCGCGCGCCGCCGTCGCGATCAGCTACGACAAGCGGCGCGTCGAAGGCGGCGCTGTCGTGATGGCCGATGACGCAGAGCTTGCCCAGGCACTGGCCGTGCTCGACGCAGTCTGGGCCCATCGGCTGCCCGGCGCCGGCGACGTCGACAAGCTGGTCGATATCGGCCAACGCGCCCGCGCCTGCATCCGCGCCGAACGCCAGGCCATGCTCAAGCGCACGCGCGTCGACTTTGCGCTGCTCTCTGAAACCGATGAAGAGGACGAACAATGAACATCAGGGAATGGTGGATGCCGGATGCGCAGCAACAGGCGTTTCGCGCCGTGCTCGATGCGTTTTCCCGCCCTGGCAAGCATGCCACTTTCATGGATGGCGCAGGTGAAGCCCTGCCCCATCTGCTTGCCACGGTACTGGATGAATCGGTGACGCTGGCTGATCCGGGCCAGCTTCTGGATGCCGACCAGCGCCGCTTGTTGCTGGCCCCTGAAGCCGGCCCGAATGAAGCCCGTTTCATTCTGTTCGACGGCAAGTGCGCGCCGCCCCCCGGCTACGAACCGCCGCTGGGCACGCTCGACGCGCCGGAAGCTGGCGCCACGCTGATCCTGGCGGTGGACGCGCTGCTGCCTGGGTCACAAGCGCAGTCGCAAGCACAACCAGGCTGCATGAGACTGAATCTGCGTGGCCCCGGTATCGAGGATCAAACGAGCTTGCACGTTGCCGGATTGCACCGCGCCTGGCTGGATCGCCGCGCGCAGTGGGTCAGCGAATTTCCGCTCGGCGTCGACCTGGTCCTTTGCGCGCCGCAGCGCCTGGTTGCCTTGCCGCGCACTACGCGCATTGACATGGAAGGAAATTGAAATGGGCTATGTAGCCACCAAGGGCGGCGAGACCGCCATCCGCGAAGCAGCACGGGTGCTTGAATACCTGCGTGCGCGAGCAGGCGGAACGCCGGTCGCTGTCGAAGCCATCCGCGACCAGTTGCATCTGCTGACAGGACGCGTGATCAGCGAAGGCGGCCTGTACGACCCCGACCTGGCCGCACTGGCGCTGAAACAGTCCGCCGGCGACACGCTGGAAGCAGCGTTCTACCTGCGGGCCTTCCGCTCGACCCGTGCCCGTCTGGGCGTGACCGAGGCGCACGACGGCAATGGCATGCGGCTGATCCGCCGCATCTCGTCTGCCTTCAAGGAAATACCGGGCGGCCAAATGCTGGGGCCGACGCCCGATTACCTGCATCGGCTGTTCCGTTTCGAGCACCTGGCTGAAGGGGGCGACGCCCTGCGCACGATCTCGCGCGAATGGCTGGCCAGCCTGCCGGACGCCGACCTGCCCGACAGCTTCCCGAAAGTGGTCGATGCCTTGCGCGCCGAAGGCCTGTTGCCACCGGCGCCGCAGAACAATGAAGCAGCCTTCGACATTACCCGTGACCCACTGGTGTTTCCTGTCAATCGCAGCGCGGCGCTGGCGACGATGAGCCGCGCTGAAACCGGCTCCATGCTTGGCATCGCCTATTCCAACATGCGCGGCTATGGCGACATCCACCCGACCGTCGCCGAGCTGCGCGTGGGCTATGTACCACTGATGCTGCCGCATCCGATCACCGGCGAGCCGATAGAGGCCGGTGAAGTACTGGTCACCGAATGCGAAGTGGTGGCGATGTACAGCGCGACGCAAGGCGACGCCGCCGGGCGCCCGGTGTTCTCGCTCGGCTACGGCGCCTGCTTCGGCCACAACGAAGTCAAGGCAATCTCGATGGCTATCCTCGACCGCGCACTGCAGAAGGGGATCGGCGAGGGAAATGGCAAGCGGCCTGACAATCCCAGTGAAGACCCGGAGTTCGTACTGTTGCACATCGACGGCGTCGACTCGATGGGCTTTTGCACGCACTACAAGATGCCTCACTACGTGACGTTCCAGTCCGACATGGACCGCCTGCGTTCCACCCGTGAAAAGAGCGGGGGCAAGCAATGATCAATGCAGCGGTCCAGGCGCAGGCCATCACCCGCAGCGCCGGCTATGCCTTCGGCTTCCTCGACACGCGCGCGAAAAAGGAACTGCGGCGCAGCATGCTGAAGGCGGTTTGCATTCCCGGCTACCAGGTGCCGTATTCGTCGCGCGAGATGCCGATCGGGCGCGGCTTCGGCACCGGCGGCCTGCAGTTGACACTGGCGCTGGTCGGCCCCGCCGATTGCGTGAAGATCATCGACCAGGGCACCGACGATTCCGTCAACGCCGTGAACCTGCGCGGGTTCATCAACCTGACCTGTCCCGGCGTGCAGACCACCACCAAAACCGCTGAGGCGACGCTGATCCAGACGCGCCACCGGATTCCCGAAGCGGGATTAAGAGAAGACCAGATACTGGTCCTCCAGGTACCCTACCCCGATCCCCTGGTAGTGGTCGAGCCGTCCGAGGAAAGGCGCAAGACCATGCATGGTGAAGGCGACTATGCGCGGCTGTGGATCAAGCTGTATGAAGACATGGTGCATTTCGACGAGATCACGATCTCGCACCGCTACCCGACACGCATTGCCAGCCACTACGTGATCGACCCGAGTCCGGTCCCGCGCTGGGACGTGCCGAAGCTGCATCGCGCACCCTGCCTGTACCTGTTCGGCGCCGGCCGCGAGAAAAAGATCTACGCGGTGCCGCCGTACACCGATGCCGTGCCGCTCACATTTGACGACATACCATTCCGCGTCGAATCCTTCGTCGACAAGCAAACCGGAAAGCGCCACGCCTGCGCGCGCTGCGGCGCGACCGACAGCTTTCTCGATGAATTCATCAACGACAGCGCAATGCGCGTCTATCAGTGTTCGGACGCCGACTATTGCAACGATCAACTGGAGCAGCAAGCATGAGCGCCATCCTTGAAGTCGCCGGCCTCACCCGCCTGCATGGCCCGGGCTGCGCACGCTGCGTCGACGCCACCGGCCCCGCCGCCGGCACCAACGTCTGCCCGCATTGCGGCACTGTCGTCGCCTGCGCCGATGTAAGCCTGACCCTGATGCGCGGCGAAGTGCTCGGCGTGATGGGTGAATCCGGCAGCGGCAAGTCTTCGCTGGTGCGGCTGCTTTACGGCGACGATGTGCCGACCTCGGGCAGCATCGTCTACCACGATGCACGAGGCGACAAGGAAGGTGGAACCGACCTGCTCGCCCTGAACGCGCAACAGGCGCGCCGCCTGCGCAATCGTCACTTCGGCGTCGTCTACCAGAACCCGCATCTTGGCCTGAATTTCCGGGTCAGTGCGGGCGGCAATATCGCCGAACGCCTGCTGATGAATGGCGAACTGCGCTACGCCCACATTCGCGAGCGGGCGATGCAGCTACTGGCCCGCTGCGAAGTCCCCGCCGCGCGCATGGACGAGCTGCCCGGGCGGTTCTCGGGCGGCATGCAGCAGCGGGTGCAGATTGCCCGGGCGCTGGCCACCGACCCGCCGCTGCTGTTCCTGGATGAAGTGACCACTGGTCTTGATGTTTCCGTGCAGGCGCGCATCCTCGACCTGATCCTCGAACTGCAGCACCAGCTCGGCGTATCGATGATCGCGGTCACGCACGATCTTGGCGTAATCCGCATGCTGGCCGCGCGCACCATCGTGATGAAGATGGGCCGCGTGGTGGAAACCGGCCTGACCGACCAGATCCTGGAAGACCCTCAGCATCCCTACACCCAGCAACTCGTGGCCTCGGCACTATGAACGATCAGTGGATACTCAAGGCCGAAGGCCTCTCCAAGCACTTCTACCTGCACGAGCAGGAAAGGAAGATTCCATCGACCTTCGCAGTGAATCTCGAACTGCGCCCGGGCCAGCTGCTGGCGATCACCGGTCCTTCCGGCGCCGGCAAGTCTTCGCTGCTCAAGTGCATCTGGCGCACCTACCTGCCCAGTTCCGGCAGCATCCTGTTCCGGCGCCGGCGTGCAGGTGGCGGCGGCAGCGACAGTGATGTGATCGATATTGCCACTGCCAACGAGCAGCAAATCCTCGCACTGCG
>NZ_JAUSNH010000018.1 GCF_030645335.1 Lacisediminimonas sp.
AACCGGCATGGTGGTGCAGTGTCTGGCCGTTGCGCTCGATGGCGGCCACGACCGGTACTTCCGCGGCTTCCAGTTCCGACACGAAGGCGTGCTCTTCCAGGATTTGCGCATCGCTCCAGCGCTCGGGCCGGTAAAACTTGGCGACCAGGGGCGGACCTTCATCCATTCCGACCTGGTATACCCGGTTCTCGTAGCTGTTGAGCGCCAGCAGGCGACCATCGCTGGTGAAGCCGATGCCATCGAGTGCGTCCAAAACAGTATCGGGGCCCAGGGCCCCGAAGTCGCGTTGTGTTTCCATCGCCGGATTGTAGCCCCGCAACCACAGCCATGACCGTTCACCCGAAAAAATCGACCTGTCGTCGGAGAAATGTTGCCCCACAGAATTGTTTCGCTACCATGAACGAACGAATAGCCAGGAGCGAACATGAGCCCAAGGATTGCCTTTCCCGCCCGCCTTGATCGGCAGCGTGGATTCACGCTGGTCGAACTGATGGTTGTCGTCGTCATCATCGGCATCCTGGCCGCCATCGGCTACCCGAGTTATACCCAATATGTGGTGAAGGGCAAGCGTGCCGCAGCCCAGGCGCAAATGATGGAACTGGCCAACCAGCAACAGCAGCACCTGCTGGCCAACCGCGCCTATGCCAGCAAGAGCACGCTGACTGCGGCCGGCTTTTCGCTGCCGGCCGAGATCAGTACCGTGTACGACTGGGACGTCGTTGTCGTCGATGGCACACCGCCGACCTTCACGATCAGCTTCACGCCGGTTTCCGGGCGCTCGCAGGCGGCGGACGGCGTTCTGTCGCTGACCAGCGAGGGCGTCAAGTCTCCGGCTGGAAAATGGTAAGCATGCAGGCCTCTTTGCCGCCCGGGCGGCGTGCGCATGGCACCTCGCTGATCGAGGTGCTGGTGACGATCGTGATCCTCGCCTTTGGCATGCTGGGACTGGTCGGCTTGCAGTCGCGCCTGCAATTGTCGGAAATGGAAGCCTACCAGCGCGCCCAGGCCCTGATCCTGGTGGATGACATGGCGCAGCGCATTGCGGCCAATCGCAACTTCGCCGCCAGTTATGTGACCGGCGCCGCCTCACCGCTTGGCACCGGCAGCACCTGCACGCTGGATACCTCGGCCAGCCGGGCGGTCCAGGACAACTGTGAATGGACCCAGGCGCTGCTGGGCGCAGCGGAAATGCAGGGCACTTCCAAGGTTGGCGCATTCCTCGGCGGGCGCGGCTGCGTGGAGAACCTGGGCAGCGGGGAGTACATGGTGACGATTGCCTGGCAAGGATTGGGGCCGCTGGCGACGCCACCGGCCAGCGTGGCCTGCGCCCAGGGCATGTACAACGGCGCATCGGGCTCCAAGTGCGTCAATGACCTGTGCCGCCGCACGGTCACCACCATCGTTCGCATCGCGACACTGACCTGACATGAGAACCCACGGCATCAGCCTTTGCATGGCACGCAGCACGCCGGCAATCCGGCATGCTGCGCTCGCGCAGCGCGCAACCGGTTTGCGGCATGAGGCCGGCCTGAGCCTGGTCGAGCTGATGATTTCAGTCGCCATCAGCCTCACCATCCTGGTGGCGCTGGTGACGGTGTTCGTCAATACATCGCGCAACAACGCCGAACTGGCGCGCACCAATAGCCAGATTGAAAACGGCCGCTTCGCCATGCAGCTGCTGCAAGGCGAGCTGGCCCACGCCGGATTCTGGGGCACGCACATGCCGCAGTTCGACGACCTGACGCTGCGCACGATTCCGGGCGATGTGCCGGCCAGCGTGCCTGACCCTTGCCTGGCGTACAACGCGACCAACTGGAACAGCAGTTACAAGTCCGCCCTGCTGGGCATCGCCATCCAGGCCTATGACGCCGCACCGGCCGGCTGTACTGCAGTGGTCACCAACCAGCAAGCCAATACCGATGTGCTGCTGGTGCGGCACGCCGAGACCTGCGTTGCCGGCAGTGGCGGCAACTGCGCCGCCGATACCCCCGGCGCACTGTACTTCCAGACTTCCCAGTGTGCCGCCGAGCTGGTGGCGTCAGCACGTACCGGCAGCACCTCGAGCACATTGAATATGGCGGCCAGCGCGTCTGCGGTGGATGACGCCTATGCCGGCGCGACGGTGCGCATCGTCAGCGGCACCGGCGCAGGCCAGTCGCGCGCAATCGCCAGCTATTCGGGCGCCAGCAAGGAAGCAACGGTCGATGCGGCGTGGACCACGACCCCGGACGCCACCTCGGTCTATTCGCTCGAACCGGTGATCGGCACCGCCGGCTTCAATTTGCGCAAGCGCGATTGCGCCACAGCAGCCGACAAGCGCAAGTTCATTTCGACCATTTATTATGTGCGCAACTTCGCCAGCACGGCCGGCGACGGCATCCCGACATTGGTGCAGTCGCGCTTTGACCTGCAAGGCGGCACGCTGGCGCACCCCACCACCGTGACGCCGCTGGTGGAAGGCATAGAAGGCTTTCGCGTCGAGCTCGGCATAGACAACCTGTCCGACACCGGCGGCGCAGTCAATTTCACACAAGCCGTGACCTGGGCCAGCGCGACCAGCCTGACCTCGCCCACCAACCGCGGCGATGGCATTGCCGATGGCGCATTCGTGCGCTGCACCACGGCCGCCCCCTGCACGGTTGCCCAACTGACCAACGTGGTGGGCATCAAGCTCTACCTGGTGGCACGCTCGCGCGAGGCCACGCCGGGATATGCCGATACAAAAACCTATACGCTGGGCAGCACCAGCTGGACGGTGCCGACCGGCTCGTCGTCGTTCAAGCGGCATGTGTATTCCGGCAGCGTGCGCATGACCAATATATCCGGTCGCAGGGAGACGCCATGATGAAGCGTGCGGCCCGGCAGCGCCTGGGCAGGCAAAACCAGCGCGGTGCGACGCTGATCGTCGGCCTGATCATGCTGGCGGTGATCACGCTCCTGGTATCGTCTGCATTCAACATGAGCACCACCAACCTGAAGGCGGTCGGCAACATGCAGCGACGGGCCGAAGCGCTGGCGGCAGCCAACAAGGCGATCGAGCAAGTGATCAGTTCGCCGTTCACCGGTACGCCGACGGCCGACCAGATCAATGTCGACATCAATAACGACGGCACCAATGACTATGTGGTCACGATCGCCACGCCGACCTGTATTGCCGCTTCGCGCACGACGCAGGCGGCGGGCTCCGGTACTGCCAGCAGCCTGTCGCTGGGCCTGCCGGCAGCCGTCATTTTTTACAACACCGTCTGGGACATCGACGCCACCGTCAGCGACGTCGCTGGCAGCAGCGCCGCCGTGCGCGTGCGCCAGGGCGTGCGCGTGCTGTTGAGCGAAACCCAGTACGGCACAGTCTGCACTTGATGGCACAGGAGCCTGGTATGACACGACGATTAAGCAAGTGGCTCGCCGCCTCGCTGCTGTTTGCATTCCACCTGACGGTGGGAGCCGAGGACATCGACCTGTTCCTGGGGGTGACGCCATCGGCAGCAACGGAAGTCCCCAACGTGTTGATCATTGTCGACAATACCGCCAACTGGAACAGCGCTTTCGCGACCGAAATGGCGGCGCTGGCCAATACGCTCAATGGACTGACCGCGGACAAGTTCCGGGTCGGCATCATGTTTGCCGCTGAAACGGGCGGTGGCAACAACAATGTCGACGGCGGCTACGTGCGGGCCGCCATGCGCCTGATGGATGCGGCCAACAAGGCAAAGTACAAGGCTCTGGTCGAAAGTTTCGACAAGATCAACGACAAGGGCAATGGCGGCTCCGCCAGCCTGGTCATGGCGGAAGCCTATCGCTATCTTTCGGGCGGTGCGCCCTACGCCGGCAATGGCAAGAACAAGACGGACTACACCGGCAACGTGACTGGTACTTCTGCCGACAAGGCAGTCTATGCGCTGGCCAGCAATGCGTTGTCGACCCGCACCGCGACCACCTACAACTCGCCGATTGCATCCGGTTGTGCGAAGAATTACATCATCTACATCAGCAACGGCGCGTCCAGCGACAACAACTCCGTCATCACACAAGCAAATTCGATGCTCACCGCGGCCGGCGGCAGCACCACCCAGCTATCGATTTCGCCGACCGGATCGCAAAGCAATCCGATCGACGAATGGGCGCGCTTCCTGAAAAGCAGCAGCCTGAATGCCGCGACCTATACGGTCGACGTCGATCCCGCCAGCACCGGCCAGGGTCCGGGCTGGACCGCTGTGTTAAAGAGCATGGCCAACGTCAGCGGCGGCCGCTATGTGCCGGTCGCCTCATCGGCCGGCTCGGCCACGCTGGCAGAAAAGCTGACCAACATCTTCACTGAAATCCAGTCGGTCAACAGCGTGTTCGCGTCGGTCAGCTTGCCGATCTCGGTCAACACCCAGGGCACCTACCTGAACCAGGTCTATATCGGCATGTTCCGTCCGGATGCCAGCAATTTTCCGCGCTGGCCGGGCAATCTGAAGCAGTACAAGATGGGCTTTGTCGACAATGTGCTGAAGATGGTGGATGCCAACGACAGCAGCGCCATCAACAGCCTGACCGGCTTCCTGACCGAATGCGCGCGCAGCTTCTGGACACCATCTGCGACCGACAGCTACTGGGCCTTCCAGCCGCAGGGCGTCTGTATCCCGCCATCCGGTGCGGCCAGCGATGAATACCGCAACTCCAACACGCCAGACGGCAATATCGTCGAAAAAGGCGGCCAGGCTTACATGACGCGCTCGACCACGACGCGTACCGTGAAAACCTGCTCCAGTACCTTCGCGTCGTGCACCTCGATGCTGGACTTCAGCAGCGCCAATGTCAGCACCAGCAACCTGGGCGCGGCGTCCGACACCGAACGCGACACGCTGATCCGCTGGGTGAAGGGCCTGGATACGGCGGACGAAGATATCGACGGCGTCACCACCCTTGAAATGCGGCCTTCCGTGCATGGCGATGTGGTCCATTCGCGGCCGGTTGCGATCAACTATGGCACCGATGCCGTGCCGTCGATCGTGGTGTACTACGGCGGCAATGACGGCTTGCTGCGGGCAGTGAACGGCAATCGCAGCAACAGCATTACCAGCAGCGGCAACACCTATGTCGCGGGCCAGGAATTATGGACTTTCGCGCCGCCGGAGGCATTCCCGGTATTCAAGCGCATCTATGACAACAACACGCAAATCCTGAATCCCGACATGCCCACCGGCTTGCCCAAGCCGTATGGCGTGGACGGCGCCATCACCGCCTACCAGGGCAGCAGCAGCAGCGCCTGGCTGTACGCAACGATGCGCCGTGGCGGCCGCGCCCTGTATGCGTTTGACGTCAGCACGCCGGGCGCACCGGCACTGAAATGGAAGCGCGGATGCCCGAGCAACTTCCCCGCCACCGGCACGGTCAGCGATACCGGTTGCAGCACCGGCTTTGCCGGCATGGGCCAGACCTGGTCCTCGCCCAAGATCGTGAAATCCAGCGGCTACAGCAGCGGCAATGCGCCCATGCTGGTCATGGGCGGCGGCTACGATACCTGCGAAGACGGTGACCCGCAGACTTGCACCTCCGGCGGCTACGCGACCAAGGGCAACATGATCTACGTGATCGATGCCGACAGCGGCGCACTGCTCAATACCCTGGCGACGACCCGCAGTGTGGTCGGCGACATCGCCATCGTGCCCGATGCCACCACCGGACTGGCCAAGTATGCGTATGCGGCGGACCTGGGCGGCAATGTCTACCGGGTCGATATCGGCAGCAGCGCGCCGGCGGCATGGACCATTACCAAGATCGCATCGCTGGGTTGCGACTCGCTGGCCACCACCTGCACCAACAACCGCAAGTTCATGTTCGCCCCTGACGTCCTTTACGAGAACGGCGTCTACACCCTGCTGCTGGGATCGGGTGACAGGGAAAAGCCGCTCAGCAACTACACCGCTGCCTATGGCGTGGCCAATCATTTCTTCATGCTGCGCGACGATCCGACCAGCGCTTCCTGGCTGACTTCGGAAAGTGGAAACTGCTCGGCCAATCCGGTGATGTGCAAGGGTTCGCTGTTGCAAATTTCAGCGTCGAGTACACCGACGGTGGCCGAAGTCGAAGCGAAAAAAGGCTGGTACCTCGACCTCGCAGCCGGTGAAAAAGTAGTGACCTCGTCGATCACCCTGTTCGGCTCGGTCACCTTCAGCACACACCAGCCTGCGGTCGCGGCAGCAGCCACTTGCAGCGCCAATCTCGGCACCTCGCTGGTCTACAACATCAGTTATGCCAATGCCGCAGCCGCAGTCGGCACCACCCGCTACCAGCGCATCGTCGGCGATGGCCTGCCGCCATCGCCGGTGGCCGGCATGGTCACGCTGGACGACGGACGCACGGTACCCTTCGTGATCGGCGCCAGTCCTAATTCGCCGCTGGAGGCGTCGATCGGCGCACCCAGCCCGGCAAGTACGGTGGCCCAGCCCAAGAGCCGGGTCTACTGGTACGTCCAGCAATAAGGGTTCGCCATGCAAACGCGCCAAAGCCGTGGCTTCACCCTGGTCGAACTGATGGTGACGCTGGCCATCTTTGCGGTCCTGGTCGGCGTTGCAGCGCCCTCGTTCAATGCGATCATGGTCGGGCCGCGGCTTGGCAGCTTTGCCAATGCACTCTCCGCCAGCGCAACCCTGGCGCGCAGCGAGGCGATCAAGCGCAACACTTCTGTCACCCTGTGCGCATCGGCGGATGGCGCCGCTTGCGCTGCCAGCGGCGACTGGGAACAGGGCTGGATCGTGCTGGCCGGCACCACCGTGGTCGAGCGCCAGCAGGCGCTGACGGCGAACTACCGTGCGCAGGACACGCTGGCGGGCAGCCGCAGCCTGAGCTTCCAGTCCTCTGGCGCTGGTTCGACCCAGGCCGCCATCAAGTTCTGCCAGGCCACGCCGGCCCCCGGCATGCAAGAAAAGGTGGTGTCGATCAGCGCGACCGGGCGCACATCGGTCGCCACCACCCGCACCGGCTCTTGCCCCTGAGATGACGGGCATGGATGGCATAGTTTTGGTCGGCCTGGCGCAATCGGCGAAGCCCAGGGGACTGGCCGGCTTCGTGCTGTTGTCCGGCCTGCTCCATGCGTCGGTAATTTTCTGGGTTTCAGGCGCAATGTCGTCCATGCCGGAGGCCGAAACGCCGCGACTGTCGCCGGTGTCGGTGTCGGTACGCCTGCTGCCCGCTGCCGGCAGCGCGGCCACCATCAATCCCGCCCCCGGTGCACAGGCGAGCGGGCCGACGGTGTCGAACCAGCCAACTAGCCAGGACACGGCACGCGATCCGAAGCAGGCTGGCCAGCCGGACAATTGGCTGCCCAGCGGACGACTGACCCGGCTGCCCGTGCCGCTCGACCCGGTGGACCTTGACCAGCCGGACCTGCAATCGGCCGGATTTACCGGACGCATTGAACTGACCGTACTGGTCGACCGCCACGGCCGCGTAGAGCGCGTGCTGTCCGCCAGCCGCGAGCCGGCAGCGCAGGCATTTGCCGAACGGGCTGCCGGCCGCTTTCGGTCCGTCCGGTTCGCGCCGGGCGAAGTCGACGGCGTGGCCGTCAACGCCATCCTGAAAATTTCCGTCGTCAGCGAGCGCGTCGGCGGCAGCTGAGATTGGCGCGGGCTGGATTGCTTGCCGGCGCCTGGCCCATGCATGTAATCACTGGCCGGCACCGGTTGGCACAAGTACACTGACGGCTTTCCTACTGGACGCCACTCCCATGCACCTCGATACGCCACTGACGGACAAGGAATTCGACGAACTCGATCGCTTCCTGTTGTCCGATCGCTGCAGCGATGAATGCATGACGATGGATGCGCTGCACGGTTTCCTGACCGCAATGCTGATCGGCCCGGCTGTCACGCCGATTGAAGCCTGGCTGCCGCGGGTATGGGGCCCGGCTGCGCACGATGCGCCGCAGTTCCGCAATCCGAAGGAAATGGAGCGCATCACCGGCCTTATGGCCCGTTTTTGCAACGAGATTGCGCTGACCTTCGAAGTGGCGCCGAAGGAGTTCGAGCCGCTGTTTTCGCAATTCGAGTCCGATGGCCATCAATTCATCGATGGCGAACCCTGGGCCTGGGGTTTCTGGGAAGGCATGCAACTGCATGCGCAAGCTTGGGATGCCGCATGGGAATCCGATCTTGCCCCGCTGTTGAAGCCGATCTACCTGCTTGGCGCCGAGGAACTGGAAGAAGAAGAAATGCAGCTGGTCGACACGCCGGCCAAGGTGCACCGGCTGTCACTGGAAATCGAAGCCGCGATACCGGTGATCCGGCGCTACTGGATCGCGCACCGCACGCCGGCGGTACCGCTGAAGCGGGAGACGCCGACACCGGGGCGCAATGACTTGTGCGCCTGCGGCAGCGGCAAGAAATACAAGAAGTGCTGCGGCGCGCATTGACCGCTTTGGACCCGCAGACCCGGCAAGCACCCCGGCAGCGGTTTATAACTTGATGAAGTGCTCGCGGTAGTACTTCAATTCTTCGATCGATTCCAGGATGTCGGCCAGCGCCGTATGTTTCTGGTGCTTCTTGAAGCCGCCATGCACTTCCGGCTTCCAGCGACGGCACAATTCCTTCAGTGTCGATACGTCGAGGTTGCGATAATGGAAATACGATTCCAATTTGGGCATGCCGCGCGCCATGAAGCGCCGGTCCTGGCAAATGGTATTGCCGCACATCGGCGATTTGCCGGCGGGCACGTGCTGGCGCTGGAATTCGATCAATAGTTGCTGGGCCTGTTCTTCATCCATGGTCGAGGCTTTGACGCGCTCGATCAATCCGGAGCGGCCGTGCGTGCCCTTGTTCCAGGCGTCCATGCCGTCCATGATTTCGTCGGGCTGGTGGATCACCAGCACCGGACCTTCGGCCAGCAGGTTCAGGTTCATGTCGGTCACCACCACGGCGACTTCGATGATGCGATCCGTGTCCGGGCTAAGGCCGGTCATTTCCATGTCGACCCACACCAGGTTGAATTCATTGGGCCGCGGCGCAGCAGGCTGGGCCGGTTGTGCGGCGTCAAGGTCGATCGCTTGTGACATAATATTTTCCCGAGTCAGAACCGCGCATTTTCTCACAGGCGTCCGCCACCATGTCTTCCCAAGTCTTTTCTGTTGTATTCGTCGGCTTCCTGTTGCTGAGCTTGTCGATCAGATTCTGGCTGTCATCACGCCAGATCCGGCACGTATTGGCGCATCGCGATACGGTGCCGCCAGAGTTTGCCGAGCGCATTGCCTTGTCGGCTCACCAGAAGGCGGCCGACTACACGGTCGCCAAGGGCAAGTTCGGGCTGGTCATGATGGTGGTCAACACCGCCGTGCTGATCGGCTTCACGCTGCTGGGCGGCCTGCAATGGCTGTCGATGACGGTACTGGAACTGACCGGACCCGGCATGCTGTACCAACTGGCGCTGATTGCCGCATTCGTAATTATCTCGGGCCTGGTTGAATTGCCGTTCGATTACTACAAGCAGTTCCGGCTGGAACAGCGTTTTGGCTTTAACAAGATGACAAAACCGCTGTTTTTTTCCGACATGGTAAAAGGCATCGGACTGGGTACGGCGATGGGCTTGCCGCTGATTTGGATCGTGCTGTTGCTGATGGAAAAATCCGGCCAGCTCTGGTGGTTTTACGCATGGCTGGTGTGGAGCGGCTTCCAATTGGCGATGCTGGTGCTGTTCCCGACCGTGATTGCGCCGATGTTCAACAAGTTCACGCCACTGGCCGACGATTCGCTGCGCCAGCGCATCGAGGCGCTGATGCAGCGGGTCGGATTCGCCTCCAAGGGGCTGTTCGTGATGGACGGCTCCAAACGCAGCGCCCACGGCAACGCCTATTTTTCGGGCTTCGGCGCCGCCAAGCGCATCGTGTTCTTCGACACCCTGCTGGCGCGCCTGGCGCCGGACGAAGTGGAAGCGGTGCTGGCCCATGAACTGGGCCATTTCAAGCTGCGCCACATCATCAAGCGCATTGTCGTGCTGTTCTCGGTGTCGCTGGCGTTCCTGGCCTTGCTGGGTTACCTGAAAACGCAGGCATGGTTCTATACCGGACTGGGCGTGGACCCGATGCTGGCTGCCAGCAATGACGCCATGGCGCTGATCCTGTTCATGCTGGCACTGCCGGTATTCACGTTCCTGTTGTCGCCGCTGAATTCACTGACTTCGCGCAAGCATGAATTCGAAGCCGATGCCTTCGCTGCCCGCCACAGCAGCGCCCGCAATCTGGTTTCGGCCCTGGTCAAGCTGTACGAGGACAATGCCGCCACGCTCACGCCTGATCCGGTGCACTCCGCTTTTTACGATTCACATCCACCGGCGGCAATCCGCATCAATCGGCTACTCGGGCAAGCAACATGATCGGCGCAGAACAATTACGGCAGGCAAACTGCCGTCACACCACCACGGCCAGCGATGAAGCGTCGATCGCCGGCATGCTCGAGGCCGTGCCGGGCTGGCAGCGCGACGGGCAGCGCATCGTTCGCGAGTTCGGCTTCAACAACTATTACGAAACGCTGGCCTTCGTCAATGCACTGGCCTTTATCGTCCATGCCCAGGACCATCATCCGGAGCTGGTCGTCACCTATGCCTGCTGCACGGTGAAGTTCGATACCCACTCGGTCAACGACGGCCGCGGCGGCCTGTCGGACAACGATTTCATTTGCGCCGCCAGGATCGACGCGCTGTACGCGGCGCGCGCCGCATGAACGAACTGCACGGTACCATCATCGCCGCCCACGGCCGGCATTACGTCGCGCAGGCCGGCGCCGAACGACTGCAATGCGTCACGCGCGGCAAAAAGACCCATGTCGCGGTTGGCGACGTGGTCGTGCTCCAGAAGACCTCCGGCAACCAGGCGGTCATCGAGCAGATCACCGAGCGCCGCACCTTGCTGTATCGCTCGGACCAGTACAAGTCGAAATTCCTGGCTGCCAATGTCGACCAGATCCTGATCATGGTCGCCACCGAACCGAGCTTCACTGAAGACCTGGTGTCGCGTTCACTGGTGGCGGCAACATCGGCCGGCGTGGAAGCGCGCCTGTTGCTGAACAAGGCCGATATCGAGGCCGGACTGCAAAAGGCGCGGGAACGCACCAGCCGCTACGCAAAACTGGGCTACCCGGTGCATGAACTGTCGGTGCGGACCCAGCCCGAACAGGCAGTGGCGCTGATACTGCCGCTGCTGCAAGGCAAGAACAGCATCCTGATCGGGCAATCCGGCATGGGCAAATCTTCGCTGGTGAACCTGCTGGTGCCGGACGCCGATATCGCAGTGCGTGAAATTTCGGCGGCGCTCGATACCGGCAAGCACACCACCACCTTCACCCGGCTGTACCAGCTCGGACCGGACACGGCGATCATCGATTCGCCGGGTTTCCAGGAATTCGGCCTGCATCACCTCACCGAAGGCATGCTGGAGCGTGCATTCCCGGAATTTGCACCGGCGCTGGGAAAATGCCGGTTCACCAATTGCCATCACGTCACCGAACCCGATTGCGCCGTGCTGGCAGCGGTCAAACAGGGCGACATTTCGGTGGCGCGGCATGCGCTGTACCTGCAGCTGCGGCATGAATCGATGCAGACCATTGGCTATGGTTGATCCCTTGGCCGGCCGGCACCTGGCCGGCCAACGAACATGCCATCGACTGTGGCGGGCTGCCTTTTCGCTGGAAAACACCTTATAATTGAACAAGTTACAAACTTCGGCGGCGGGCGCCACCCTCGCCGCCGTTTTCATTCATGGCGATCAAACACTTCCTGCAGTTCTCCGATTTCTCACGGGACGAGTTCGAGTACGTGATCGAACGCACGCGCCTGATCAAACGGAAATTCAAGAACTACGAGCCGCATCATCCCCTGCTCGACCGCACCCTCGTGATGGTGTTCGAAAAAAATTCGACCCGCACGCGCTTGTCGTTCGAAGCCGGCATGCACCAGCTCGGCGGCGCAGCCATCTACCTCAATACACGCGACAGCCAGCTCGGGCGCGGGGAACCGGTGGAAGATGCGGCGCAGGTGATGTCGCGCATGTGCGACATCATCATGGTGCGCACCTTCGGACAGGACATCATCGACCGCTTTGCCACGCATTCGCGGGTGCCGGTGATCAATGGCCTGACCAATGAACATCATCCCTGCCAGGTGCTGGCCGATGTCTACACCTACATCGAGCAGCGCGGTTCCATCACCGGGCGCCGGGTGGCGTGGATCGGGGATGCCAACAACATGCTCTATTCATGGCTGCAGGCGGCGCAGGTTTTTGGCTTCCACCTGCATGTGTCCACGCCGCGCGGCTATGACATCGACGCTGCGCTGGTGGCGCCGGACAACCGCAATTACACGCTGTTCCCGTCACCGGCCGAGGCTTGCGACGGGGTGGACCTGGTCACGACCGATGTCTGGACCAGCATGGGCTTCGAGCAGGAGAATGCAGCGCGGCTGAAAGCCTTCGACGGCTGGATCGTCGATGAAGCCAAAATGGCGCGGGCGCAGCCCGATGCGCTGTTCATGCACTGCCTGCCGGCACACCGCGGCGAAGAAGTTTCCGCCGGCGTGATCGACGGGCCGCAGTCCGTGGTGTGGGAAGAAGCCGAAAACCGTTTGCACGTACAGAAAGCCTTGATGGAATACCTGTTGCTGGGCCGCCTG
>NZ_JAUSNH010000022.1 GCF_030645335.1 Lacisediminimonas sp.
ACCGGCATCGTCGGCGCGGTCGTCACGCTGATGGGATTGCTGGCGATGCCGGCCATGCTGAAGGCCGGCTATAACGTCAAGCTCGCGGCCGGCGCCATTACCGCAGGCGGTTGCCTCGGCATCCTGATCCCGCCTTCGGTAATGCTGATCGTGTACGGTGCAACAGCCGGGGTATCGGTCGTCAAGCTGTATGCCGGCGCATTCTTCCCCGGACTGATGCTGGCTGGCCTGTATATCGTCTACATCATCATCCTTGCCAAGATCAAGCCATCCTACGCGCCACCTCTGTCGGCCGAGGATCGTTACGTGCCGCTGCCGCCGGCCGCCCAGGCAATCGTCGATGGTGGTGGCAGCCGCAATGCGGTAGCCGGCCTGCTAGGCGCCATCAAGGGCAAGCGCGGTCCGGGTGCTCCCGCCCGCACGTTGTGGGGACAATTGGCGATTGCCTTGCTGCCCGCCCTTGTTTTCGCCGCAGCGATGGTAGTTACTTACAACATGGTCACTGCTGCAGCGGAAGTAACGGACTCCGCCAGCCTGGTCGAGATGGGTTCGGCCAGCCAGGGTCGCGATGCGATCGAAGAGCCATCATCCGGATTGTCGGAACCGGAACAAGCGGGTGGATTGCAAGAGCCGGCACAAGCAGGCGGCCTGCAAGAGCCACCCGCCGAAGGCCCGCCAGCCAGCGCCGCCGCCGTGCCCGCCGCACCGGAAGCCCCTGCCGCACCCACAGTTTCCCCAGCAGCGGCGGAACCCATCCTGACCGCGGAGCGCATCAGCGCCCCGCAGGGATACTGGATTGCCTTCGCCGTAGGGCTGGCCGCCTTGCTCGTGTTCTACGCGATCTTTACCTTCACACGGCTGGAAATTTTCAAGATGCTGCTGGAGTCGTTTTTCCCGCTCGCAATCCTGATCATTGCCGTCCTTGGCGCCATCGTGTTTGGCCTTGCAACGCCCGGGGAAGCGGCGGCAATGGGCTCCATGGGTGGCTTGCTGCTGGCTGCCGCCTATCGCCGCCTGAACTACCCGGTCCTGCGTGAATCGGTATTCCTGACTGCGAAAACAAGCGCGATGGTCTGCTGGTTGTTCGTCGGCTCCAGTATCTTCTCGGCGGCGTTTGCCTTGCTCGGCGGACAGGAAATCATCAACCAGTGGGTATTGTCGATGGACCTGACGCCCATCCAGTTCCTGCTCCTGGCCCAGGTCATTATTTTCCTGCTTGGCTGGCCGCTGGAATGGACCGAGATCATCGTGATTTTCATGCCGATCTTCATTCCCTTGCTGGCCCATTTCAACATTGATCCGCTGTTCTTCGGCCTGCTGGTCGCGCTCAATCTGCAGACCGCCTTCCTGTCGCCACCGGTGGCAATGGCTGCGTTCTACCTGAAAGGCGTCTCACCGCCGCATGTGACGCTGAACCAGATTTTCCTGGGCATGCTGCCTTTCATGGGAATACAGGTCGTGGCGATGGGTCTGCTGTACGCATTCCCTGGAATCGGCCTGTGGCTGCCATCGGTGTTGTACAAGTAGATCAGCCGGCTTGCGGGTAGCAATAAGTAATGCAATGCGGCGGACTTGGGTCCGCCGCATTTTTTTCGTGTCGCCCATTTTGGCGGGAACGGCGAAGTTCAAAATCTGGTCTGGTTCATGGGCAGGGGGTCGCGATGTATGTCGTTTATTGGATCGAGCCGGTAGCGCCGGCAAGCAGCCTGACGGACTTGGGTGCGCCATCGGCAAGAAGCTTCGGCGGCGACCGGATGAAGGACGCGCTGGACTTCATGGAATCGCTGCGCAGCAGGCAGCGCCTGGGCGAGCCGGTCGGCTTTGTTACCATGTGCTCGGAAAACCCGCAGTCCGTGGGACCTGCCGGCGCTGCCGATCCGTCACCGGATTACCACTGGACCAAGCGGCGACGGCGCTGAGAGCGGCCTGATTGCCAGTTGCGCGCCGGGCGCGGCATTTCGGGAATCGCCTTGCATTATTCATTGTTGACCATTCAAAATCCAATTACGGAATTCCAGACCAGGGAGAGAGCATGAAAACCAGGGCAGCAATCGCTTGGAAAGCCGGCGAGCCGTTATCCATTGCACAGGTAGATCTCGATGGCCCGCGCGCCGGCGAAGTCTTGATCGAAATAAAAGCCACCGGCATCTGCCACACCGATCAATTCACGCTCTCGGGCGCGGATCCGGAAGGCATCTTCCCGGCAATACTTGGCCACGAAGGTGCCGGCATCGTGGTCGACGTCGGACCGGACGTGAAATCGCTGCGCAAGGGCGACCATGTGATCCCGCTCTACACGCCCGAATGCCGGCAGTGCAAATTTTGCCTGTCGCGAAAAACCAACCTGTGCCAGGCCATCCGCTCCACGCAGGGTCGCGGCCTGATGCCAGACGGCAGCAGCCGCTTCTCGCTGGACGGCCAGCCGCTGTTCCATTACATGGGCACATCGACGTTCTCCAATTACATTGTCGTGCCCGAGATTGCTGCTGCGAAAATCCGGCCAGACGCGCCGTTCGACAAGGTTTGCTATATCGGTTGTGGCGTCACCACGGGCGTGGGCGCGGTGGTCTATACGGCCAAGGTGGAGGCCGGTGCGAACGTTGTCGTGTTCGGGCTTGGCGGGATCGGACTGAATGTGGTCCAGGCTGCGCGCATGGTTGGCGCTGACAAGATCATCGGCGTGGACATCAACCCGGCCCGCGAACAGATGGCGCGCAAGTTCGGCATGACGCATTTCGTCAATCCGCTCGACGTGGCCAATGTGGTTGAAGCCATCGTCGATTTGACCGATGGCGGCGCCGACTACAGTTTTGAATGCATCGGCAACACCACGACGATGCGCCAGGCACTTGAATGCTGCCATAAAGGCTGGGGCCAGTCCGTCATCATCGGCGTTGCGGCCGGCGGCCAGGAAATTGCCACCCGTCCATTCCAGCTGGTCACCGGCCGCGTGTGGAAGGGCAGCGCATTTGGCGGTGCGCGCGGCCGGACCGACGTACCTAAAATCGTCGACTGGTACATGGATGGCAAACTCAATATCGACGACCTGATTACGCACACAATGCCGCTCGAACGCATCAACGAGGGATTCGACCTGATGAACCGCGGCGAATCGATCCGCTCGGTTGTCATTTATTGACGTTGCCGCCAGCTCGTATATCTTGCCCTGATTGGTCGCATTTGCAGCACTGTTATGATGCGGCTTTCCCATAGGCAGGGCAAGATGACGCCGGTCGGATATTCAGGATTTGCCTTTTGTGAAAGGCGGCACTTCCCGCCGCGCGCACAGGGCTGGGTAGCGGCATGATCCCAGCCAGGATTCCGCTGCGAATGCGTGACGGTGTGGCGCCAAGTTATATTTGGCTGCCGCAAGGCGCGCGGCCATCGCTGTTGGAGTTTCTTGTCGAACGTTTTCCTGCCGTCGGCAAAGAGCAGTGGCAGGCGCGGTTGGCCGCCGGCGATGTCAGGAATGCTGACGGCGGGCTGCTCCATCCGGATTCCGGCTATTGTCCGGGCACACAAGTTTTCTATTACCGTGAAATTGCCCAGGAACCACCGATTCCGTTTCACGAAACAATCCTGTACCAGGACGAGCACCTGCTGGTTGCCGACAAGCCCCATTTCCTGCCGGTGACGCCTTCTGGCCGCTTCCTGCATGAAACACTGCTGGTCAGACTGAAAAAAAGAACCGGCTGCGAAACCATGGTGCCGATTCACCGGATCGATCGCGAAACCGCCGGCGTGGTCGTCTTCTCGCTCGCCCCCGCAACACGGGACCGGTACCAGGCCCTGTTCCGCGAACGCGCTGTCGACAAGGTGTATGAGGCGCTGGCGCCGCCCGGCCATGATCTGTTGTTCCCGCTGACAAGACGCAGCCGGATCGTTACCGGTGACCGATTCTTCACGATGACGGAAAGCCCTGGCGAACCCAATGCCCATACCGACATCACGGTACTGGAAAAAGGGACATCCGCCTGGCGCTACGAACTGCGCCCTTTGACCGGAAAGACGCATCAGCTGCGCGTGCACATGCTCGGACTGGGCGTGCCCATCCTGAACGACCTGCTCTACCCGGTCGTGCACCCGGTCGGCGGCGAAAACTTCGACCAACCGCTCAAGCTATTGGCCCGCTCATTATCTTTTGTTGACCCGGTAAGCCAGGTCTTGCGGCGCTTCGAGAGCTTACGACAGTTGTAATGCCTTCGAGACCTGCAACCCTCGCGCCTGCTTTTACGGATATTGCAAAAGCTCAAGTCGTCCGGCGTCCGCTGCTGCACAGTGAGGGCAGGCATGAAAAGCTGTCCGCTATCGAGCCGATCATCGCATCCGCTGCTGCTTCGCAGAGGATGCCCATTCATGCCCTATGATCACGAGCACCACTGCCCAGACCCCAATCCATGCGCCTGACTGCACTCATCATGTTATTGCCTGCCATTACCATCGGTCAGGCGGCAATCGCTGCTGGCGAGTCATTGAGCGGCTCCTGGGTCGGATGGATTTGCCCGCAGCCGGGTCCGGCCAACGCTGCCCGCTGTTCCAGCTTCTCGCTGCATCTGCTGCAAAAGGGCAGGCGCTTGTGCGGCTCGCATCTCTACGCTACGGCCGGAGCTCGGCAGCTGGACGAGGGTGGCATCCCCTCGCTTTTGGCCATACTGGAGGATGGCAAGGCCACTGGTACCGTGGAGAGCGTGCGCAAGTCGCCATCCGTGCGGATTGCGGTTACGCTGCTATTGGCCGATGGCGAGCTGCAATGGCAGCGGCTGGCGAATCCGGCCGGCGATTACCTGCTGCCCGATACACTGCGCATGACGCGATCGCGCCAGGGTGGATTGAGCCAGCGGTCCGAGCAGCACTTATCGGCGGCATGTTCCGCCCACCTGGACATGCCCACAGACAAAGACAAGACAGCAGCGGCACCGAAGGCGCCTTGAAGATGCAAGTCAGCTATTGGGAACAGGACAGCATGACACGCGCGTACTGCGTGGTCATTGGCGCCGGCCTGGTCGGCTTGCAGACGGCGCTGGCCTTGCGCAAGCGCCTGCCGGCAGCGCGGATTGTGGTGTTTGAGCGCGGCATCCTGCCAGCCGGCGCGTCCACCCGCAACGCCGGCTTTGCGTGCTTTGGCAGCTTGACTGAAATCCTGGCTGACATTGACACCGCTGGTGTCGTGGCGACGCTGGACCTGATCGAGCAGCGTTGGCGCGGCCTGGCCTTGCTTCGCAACACGCTGGGGGACCAAACGATTGGCTATGAAGGCTTTGGCGGGCACGAGCTGATCCGTTTTACAGAACAATCGGCGCTGGCCCGGTTAGGCGAGGTCAACGAACTGCTGCTGCCACTTTTTGGCAAGCTTGTTTTTTCCGTGCGCCCGGACGGGCCTGCAGCCGCCGGCTTTGGACCCGATGTGCTGGCGCTGGTGAGCAATTCAATGGAAGGCCAGCTTCACTCGGGCAAGACCATGCAAGCCTTGCAAGGACTTGCGCGGCGCCAGAATATCGACATCATCACCGGTGCGCAGGTTGAACGACTAGAGGAGGACGCCGAAGGGGTCAACCTCGTGCTGTCGGGCGGTGCGCGCTTTTGGGCAGAGCGGGTTGCGGTTTGCACCAACGCGCTGATTCCGGCGCTGTTGCCGTCATTGCCAATCGTGCCCGGACGCGGCCAGGTGCTGGTGACCGAGCCCTTGGCCGACCTGCCGTTTCGCGGCTGCTTCCACATCGACCGCGGGTATTTTTATTTCCGCAATGTTGGCAACAGGGTGCTGTTGGGCGGTGGGCGCAATCTTGACCCGACCACCGAAACGACTACTGACATCGCGCTGAGCGCACCGATCCAGCAAGCGCTGGAAAAGCTGCTGGCCGAGACCATCCTGCCGGGGCGCAAGTTTCAAATCGCGTCGCGCTGGGCAGGCCTGATGGGCTTCACGCAAAACAAGCAGCCAAGGGTAGAGCGCACCAGTGAACGAGTAGTCGCGGGGTTTGGCTGCAATGGAATGGGCGTGGCCTTGAGTCCGCTGGTCGCGGCACAGGCCGCGCGCTTGCTGGCCGAACGATAGTTCACAAGGCTTTTCGGTCCGGACCAGCGAAACTGGCGGTTAATGGCAAGTGGGAAATATGGGCAGGCGCTAGAATAGCGACTGTTCCAGCAGGCATCTCCATGAGTTCCGCGCAGCCGACTCCCCCCACCGATAGCCTCACCGACACCGCCGGCCCGGCCGTGGCCTGCACCATTCGCAACGCCATCCTTTGCCTGTCGCTGGCCTCATTTGCCAGTGGCGCATCGCTCAGGGTGTCGGACTCGCTGCTGCCACGACTGGTTTCGGATTTCCAGATATCGCTCGGCACGGCCTCCTACACGATCACCGCGTTCGCGATTGCCTACGGCCTGGCGCAGGTGTTGTTCGGCCCGTTGGGCGACCGTTTCGGCAAATACCTGGTGATTGCGATGGTCTGTGCAGCCAGCGTCCTGAGCGCTCTGATGTGCGCTCTGGCACCAACGTTCCCCATGCTGGTCATGGCCCGCCTGTTGGCCGGTGCATGCGCAGCCGCCGTAATTCCGCTGGCAATGGCGTGGATAGGGGACGTTGTTCCCTACGAGCAGCGGCAACCGGTGCTGGCGCGCTTCCTGGCCGGGCAAATCCTTGGTGTGTCGAGCGGGGTATTGATCGGCGGATTGGCGGCCGACCACTTCGGATGGCGTCCGCCGTTCTTCATCATTGCCGCCTTGTTCGCGATCGCCAGTGCAACGTTGTTCTGGCTCAACAGAAAGCTGCCCGATTCGGCACGACAGACGCGTTCCTTGCTCGCCAGTGATGGCTGGGTGATCGGGCGGATGCTATCGGAATTCAGACATGTGCTGGCAGTGCCCTGGGCTCGGGTCGTGCTGCTCACGGTTTTCCTGGAAGGCTTGTTTGTGTTTGGTGCATTTGCCTTCATTACCTCCCACTTGCACCATACCTTCGGCCTGTCACTGACAATGGCCGGCTCCTTGCTGATGCTTTTCGGCCTTGGTGGCCTGTCATTTGCGATGTTTTCCGCTCCGCTGGTGCGTCGGCTCGGCGAAATCGGATTGGCGCGCTGGGGCGGCGGCCTGGCTTGTGCCGCGTTGCTATGCATAGGCATCGCTCCTTCATGGGTCTGGGCGCTACCCGGCTGCTTCATTACCGGCCTGGGTTATTACATGATCCACAATACACTTCAAATCAATGCAACCCAGATGGCCCCTGAACGACGAGGCGCTGCTGTCAGCAGCTTTGCTTCCAGTTTTTTCCTCGGACAATCTGTCGGCGTCGCGTTGGCCGCCTGGTTGATCGACTGGATTGGAACTGGCGCCGTGATCGCCGCGTTCAGTGTTGGCCTGTTTGCCGTATCGTGGGATTTCGGCCGGCGTAAGGAACGCCACCTTTGCTCTTTACACCCCGGTTGATGGGCGGACAAAAAAAAGCCTCGCCAGTATTTGCTGGCGAGGCCACAACCTACCCGTTGGGGAGGAGGAGACATCCGTGAAAACATCTAACGCAACGCCACTATAAACGTTGCATAATTAACCAGAATAACTATTAATGAATTAGTACTTTTCCTAACCAAAACAGTCTGCGTGGTTTGCTTTTTTCAGTCGCGTGAAGCGATGAAACGCAGTTCGGCCGCGAGCGACGGATGTTGATCTTGCACACTGCGCGCGAAGCGCTTGATCGCCATGAAATCGTCCATGCGAACTTTCGAGCGCTGTTCCTCGGTCGATTTGCTCGGTGCAAATGTGCGCAATACGGCATGCAAAAGGCTGGTAAGCAAAGGCTTGAACAGGACCAGTAAAGTCGCGAAGACACCCAAGCCAATCAGGGGGCGCGATGCACTGCTTGCTGCGCCGATAATCGAATTTGCCATCGGCACTGCAGCTTCGAAGGGTATGCCAATTGTCAGAAAATTCATTTCAAGCTCCGTTTGTCCTATGTTGCATTGCAGTATATGAACGGATAAGATATAAATCCAATCAGAATATGTCATACCAGCTATGCCCATGCTGAATATCACCCTGGAGCGTCGCCTCTCATGAGCTTCCTGACTCTTGACCTCAATTTGTTGCGGGTTTTCGACGCGATCATGATCGAACAGAACCTGACCCGCGCCGCTGACAGGCTGGCCATGACCCAGCCGGCCGTGTCGAATGCGTTGCGCAGGCTACGCGATGCACTGGGCGATGAGCTGTTGATACGTACAGCCCATGGCGTCAAGCCTACGCCGCATGCAGAAACCTTGTGGCCGACAGTAAGAAAAGCCTTATCGGCGCTTGAAGATGTGCTTGAACCGGGTGACTTCGATATCCGTACTGCACAAGCGACATTTCGCTTGTCGATGTCTGACGCAACAGCCGCCCTCGGCCTTCCCGGCCTGGTACGGGCAATCGAAGAGCAGGGTGCCGCCATCAAGATCCGGATGACACCCTTGCTCACGCGTGATCCGCGCCCCTTGCTTGCGCATGGCGATATCGACTTGGCGATCGGGTTTTTCCCGGGCGTGGTGTCGCAACTGGCAAGCGCTCCCGAAAAGGCAATTCGGCATGAGCGTGTCTATTCCGGCCATTACCTGTGCGTAATGCGCAAAGACCATCCGCTGGCGCGTGGCAACCTGAGCCTGGACACATACTGCGCAGCCAATCACTTGCTGGTCAGTTTCTCCGGTCGCGCCTATGCAGTAATCGATGATCTGCTGGCTCAAATGGGCAGGGAAAGAAAAATCCTGCTGACGGTAAACCAGTATTTCACCGCTGGTCGGGTAGTGGCCAATTCAGACCTGATAACGGTGTTGCCACGGCACTTGATTGCAGCCACCGGAATGACCCGCGAACTTGTTGCAAAAGAATTGCCGCTTGAATTGCCCTCTGTACATGTAGACATGCTCTGGCACGAACGCGACACCCGCAATCCGGCGCACCAGTGGGTGCGCCGGCAGATGATGGAAATGAAGAGCGGGGTGATGGCCGCAGAAATAGAATTCGGCCGTCCGGACTCCTAATCCGACGTCACTCGTCGCGCCATGGTTGCGCGCAGGTAGGCGACGCCCGCAACTATACTGCAGCCCGTCAGCAGCAGGATCGCGTCTCCTCGCATGAGTCCCAGCGTCAGCACGGCCGAAAATGCGAACGGCGCCAGGGCCCGTGCCACGAAAGCGGGCCGCGCGAGACGTCCCAACAGGGTGCCGTAGCCCTCTTGTCCGAACAAGACAGCCGGAACAGTGCCGCGAACGATTGTCATGATGCCATTGCTGCAACCGTAAATCGCCACCGCAATGAAGGCCAATGGCGAGTACCCGTCTACAAAGTAAAGCGCTATGGTTGCCATCGCCATCAGCAGGAACGATGCCGCGCCAACGCCGACCGGACCGATATGGCGGGCAAATGCGAACTCAATCAATCGTACCAATACCTGCACTGGGCCCATTACGGCAGCAACCAGCACTGCCTCGCTGGTCGTCATGCCTGAATCCTTGAGCAATCCGATGATGTGGATCGACAGTGCCGACAGTACGAATGAACCGACTGCAAATCCCGTTGCAAGATAATTGTAGCGGCTGCCACGGGCAGGGAAAAAATTTTCGACGGGTTTGACGATGGTGCCTGGCCGAGATAAGGCTATCCTGGGTCGCGCTGGCAAGATCAAGGCGTGCAAGGGCAGGCACACGCCAAGCTGCAGGCCGGCGTACAGCAACATCGTCCATCGCCATCCTGCCAGTTCGAGCAACCAATGCGACAGTGGCCAAAACGCGGTACTGGCAAGTCCGCCAAGCAGTGTGACTGCCGTGACCGCCGTACGATAACGGCTGCCCGCGACCTGGTTCAGTGTGATGAACGTTGCTTCGTACAAGCAAACTGACATGGCAATGCCACACGCTGCCGAGCCTATCAGCAAGGTAACGGGTCCCTGTGCTGCGGCCACCAACAACAAAGCCAGACACCCGATAATTGAGCCTGCGCAAAGGATGCGGCGCCCGCCCCATTCATCAATCAAGCGACCGACCGTTGGTGCGACAAGTCCAGACATCAGCAAGCTGAACGTGAAAGCGCCAAATAACATCGAGGACGAGACGCCAAGGCCACGCTGCATGGCTTCGGCCAGTACAGCCACGGTGTAGTACAAACTACCCCAGGAAATGATTTGCGCGATTCCCAGGGCGAGAACCAGTGGGAGCAGTGGACGATCGTTGGGCAATGCCATAGTCAATGAGCAGTCTGACAAAGCAAGCTGCGCTTGTTTTTTTCAGCCATGGATCCTTATCCAGGAAGGTGGTGAAGATTAACAGATGGCTGTGGATAATCCAGTGGACAAACATGGGATCGATTGCGGATAAGAGCCGCTAACAGACTCGCCAATTTTTTGTCCAGATATGTCGCGGCGCGAATACAGGTGTTCTGATTATCCTTATACGGATCGCAGGGTCTTGATTCGATTACTAAATAGTGGCTTGTCCACAGAAGTTGCCATCCCTTATCTATTACTACTACTATGAATCTCTGACTTGGTTAACCAACACCCGTATCCAGCCCCGTCCGATGTTCACAAAAGCGTCGGATCAGATGGAAAGCGTACTGGGAAGCGACTTTGTCTATAAATCGCATGAAGTCGATCGCAGATCCGGCATCTGCGCTATCCGAGATAGTGCGCACGATCGCAAACGGGATGCCAAACTCAAAGCAAACCTGAGCGACTGCTGCGCCTTCCATTTCCACGGCAAGCAAACCGGGCAACATGCTGCGCAACTGCCCAAGGCGTTCGGCATGGTGGATGAACTCGTCGCCGCTGCCGATCAGGCCACGGTGGACCTGGGGCGCATGCAGCTGGAAAAGGCCGCGGTCCTCCTGAGTCAGCGCAGTCTCCAGGTCATGGCTTAAGAATGACGAACAGGCATGTACCAGTTGATTCGTCAGTTGCTGGTCTGTCGAAAAGCGATCCAGTCGGGTGAGTGGTACTTCGAAACGGGGGAAAAGCGGCCGGCAATCCATATCATGCTGGATCAACTGTTCCGCCACTACAAGGTCGCCAACGCGGACGTGCTCACCTGCCCCACCAGCCACGCCGGTAAATAGCACCTCGGTGACCTGGAAGCGTTCTATCAGGGTTGCCGTCGTCGTGGCAGCTGCGACTTTTCCCATCCGCGACAACACGCAGACAACTTCCTGGTTCCACAAACGGCCAGTTACATAGTCCCGCATCGCGCAATGCACGGTATTGGCCTGCTCCATGTGCTCGATCAGTCCGGCTTGCTCCTGATGTACCGCGCTGATGATACCGATCCGTCTTTGCCTGGTTTGCATGGATTCCGGGACGTTTGAAATGGGTTTGTCTTGTACTAAAAAGCTTTATATAAAACTAGTAGTAATAATAAGGATCGGGCTTTGTGGGGATAAACCGATTTTCCACCTTGTTTTCAAGAGCTTGGCGAGCGCATAACCAGCCGCACAAGTGTTGTAGCCAAGCCGGGGGATTCGGGTATAAAAATTGACGTCATGCTGGCAGTGCCTGTTATCCACATTGTGCAGCAGACTTGTCCGAGCAGTTGTCCACATGACGGGCTTAGCTGCCCCAGATCGTTTTTAACAAGGGAAACACAGCGGCAATTGCTGGCTCGTTGCGTCGCCGCGCCAGGCAAATGAAAGTCAATTCGGTCACCAGGCTGACCCGATCAGCGATCACCAATCCGTGCACATGAGCTTCCTTCAACGCGGTTGACTCCCTTACCAAAGACAACCCGACACCGGATTTCACCAGATCCAGCATCGATGGCTCCTGGTCGACCAGCGCAACCTTGTTCGGACTGACCTTGTATTGCGCGAAGACCTTGCTCAGCATCCGGTTGTGGGCCGATTCGGGTGGGGTCCATACCCATGGAAGCCGTGCCAGTTCCGGCCAATCCCGACCAATCACCCGCGATCGCCAGCCGCGCGGAGCAAGTACGGAGTAGTTGAATGAAGTCAGTATCTCGTGATGGAATTCTTTGCCGGGTATGCCCAGGCTGTAGCCGACATCGAGCCGGCCAGCACGTATTTGCTGCAATACCCAGCCGGACATGCCATGCTGCAACTCGGTCGATAATTGGGGAAATGTCTCGACCAACAGTTTAAGGAACGCCCCAAGCCGGGTAAATTCAGGGTCGAGGATGGTGCCGATTGCCAGGTTGCCTGACACCGTGGAGTGCAGCGCCACTGCGGCTTGGCGCAAGTCGTTGATGCTTGCCAGTACCCTTTCTGCCAGGGGTAGCAAGCGAGCTCCGTCGGTTGAAAGCGCCATGCCGGACGGCGTTCGCGAGAACAGTTTGAGATCCAGTGCGTGTTGCAAGGACTTGATCTGCAAACTGACAGCGGGCTGGGTAAGGTGAAGTTTTTCTGCGGCGCGCGTCAGGTTTCCTTCCTGGGCGACGGTGACAAAAGCGCGAATCTGGGAGAATTCCACCATTCCTCCATAAGTATTTTTTATATCAATCTTGATCATAACTCATTGGCTTGGCGAGGCATTCTCGCTATAAGCTCTGTCTGATCTCAAATATAACCAAAGGAAACCTTATGAGCGCGCCAACCGGTCGGATTGATCATTTCATTAATGGACGCATTGCTGCATCATCCAGCGGTCGTCAGCAGGACGTTTTTAATCCAGCCACTGGTGCTGTTTCCGCACAAGTCGCACTGGCCAGCGTTGACGAAGTCAATGCGGCAGTCGCTTCCGCCAAAGCTGCGTCCGTCTCCTGGGGTGAAACAGCGCCGCTCAAGCGCGCCCGCATCATCAGCAAGTTCAAGGAATTGCTGGAGCAGAATCAGGATGATCTGGCCGCGGCAATCACCCGCGAACATGGCAAGGTTTTCTCGGATGCCCGCGGCGAAGTCACACGCGGTATTGAGATTGTCGAGTTCGCTTGCGGCATACCGCAGTTGCTCAAGACCCAGTTCACCGACAATATCGGTGGCGGCATCGATAACTGGAACATGCGGCAGCCATTGGGCGTCACCGCAGGTATTACGCCGTTCAATTTCCCGGTCATGGTGCCCTTGTGGATGGCGCCGGTTGCAATTGCGACCGGTAACGCTTTTGTGCTGAAGCCATCCGAGCGCGACCCTACGCCGTCGATCATGATGGCCGAGATGTTCAGCAAAGCCGGCCTGCCCGACGGCGTGTTCAACGTCGTCCAGGGCGACAAGGTCGCGGTTGACGCGCTGCTGCATCACCCTGATGTGAATGCAGTGTCGTTCGTTGGATCCACACCGATCGCGGAATATATCTACACGGAGGGCACCCGTCGCAAGGGCGCTTACCCCTTACGTGTTCAGGCGCTGGGCGGTGCAAAGAACCACATGGTCGTCATGCCAGATGCAAACCTGGAACAATCGGTCGACGCCATCATTGGTGCTGCTTACGGTTCCGCCGGCGAACGCTGCATGGCAATTTCGGTAGCGGTGGCGGTTGGCGATATTGCTGACAAATTGGTCGAAGCACTGATACCAAGGGTGAAAGCACTGAAGATACGCAATGGCATGGACAATGAGGCCGAAATGGGTCCATTGGTCACCGCAGCGCACAAGGCCAAGGTAGAGGGATACATCGAAGACGGCGTACGTTCCGGCGCCAAGCTGCTGGTCGATGGACGCGGTCTGAAAGTACCAGGTTTCGAAGGCGGCTTTTTCGTCGGTGGCACGCTGTTTGATCATGTGAAGACCGATACGAAAATTTATCAGGAAGAGATCTTCGGACCGGTGTTGTGCGTGGTTCGGGTGCCGGACCTTGGTGCGGCAATTGAGCTGATCAATGCCAACGAGTTCGGTAATGGCGTTGCGTTGTTCACCTCTGACGGAAATACTGCGCGCGAATTCTCGCGTCGCATCGAAGTCGGCATGGTCCGCGTCAACGTGCCGATTCCGGTGCCGATGGCCTGGCATTCTTTCGGCGGCTGGAAGCGTTCCTTGTTTGGCGACCATAATATTTACGGCGAAGAGGGCATTCGCTTCTATACGCGCTACAAATCCATCATGCAGCGCTGGCCAGAAACCATCGTCAAGGGCGCCGAGTTCACGATGCCCGTGGCGAAGTAAGGACGCACAGTGGAAAACGCCGGCAAGTATGACTACATCATCATTGGTGCCGGCACTGCCGGATGCTTGCTGGCCAACCGCTTGTCACAGGATCGCGGTGCGTCGGTTTTGCTGATTGAAGCCGGCCGCAAGGATGACTACATATGGATCCACATTCCGGTGGGCTATTTGTATTGCATCGACAATCCGCGCACCGACTGGCTGTACCGGACCGAGCAGGATGCCGGCCTGAACGGCCGCAGCCTGGTTTATCCGCGCGGCAAGGTGCTGGGTGGATGTTCGTCGATCAACGGCATGATCTACATGCGCGGCCAGCAGCACGATTACGATCGCTGGTCCGCATTGACCGGTGACCCGAGCTGGCGCTGGGAGAACGTGCTGCCGGTTTTCAAGAAGACGGAAGACTTTCATGGTGGCGCCGATGAATTCCACGGCGCCGGCGGCGAATGGCGTGTCGAACGCCAGCGCTTGCGTTGGGACATCCTGGACTCCTTCCAGCAGGCAGCCCAGCAGGTGGGCATTCCGCCGACTGACGATTTCAACCGCGGCGACAATGAAGGCTGCGGCTATTTCGACGTCAATCAGAAAAAGGGGATCCGCTGGAATACCGCCAAGGCCTTCCTGCGGACGTCGGTACGCCGCGGTAACCTGGAAATCATGACCGGCTGTCACGTCAAGCGGCTGCGACTGGCGGACTCGCCATCGGGACAGCGCTGCGTGGGAGTCGAATTTACCGGCAACAACCAGGAATGGTTTGCCGAAGCTGCACACGAAACATTATTGTGTGCTGGCGCTATTGGTTCACCGCAGATCTTGCAGTTGTCGGGAATTGGCCCGGCGCCGTTGTTGCAGCAACACGGGATCAAGCCGGTGGCCGATGTTCCGGGTGTTGGCGAGAATTTGCAGGATCACTTGCAGATCCGGATGGCATTCAAGGTGCGCGGCGTCAAGACCTTGAATACGCTGGCCAACAGCTGGCATGGCAAGCTGCGGATCGGCCTTGAATACGCGCTCAACCGAAGCGGACCGATGTCCATGGCGCCGTCCCAGCTTGGGGCGTTTACGCGTTCGGACCCGGCGCAGGAAACACCGAATGTCCAGTACCATGTGCAGCCATTGTCGCTGGAGCGCTTCGGCGAACCCCTGCACGGTTTCCCCGCGTTTACTGCCAGTGTGTGCAACCTGCGACCGACAGCACGCGGACATGTGCGTATCGCCAGTGGCGATGCGTTTGCCGCACCAAAAATCACACCGAACTACCTCAGCACGGCAGAAGACCGCAAGGTGGCTGCCGACTCGCTGCGGCTGACGCGACGGATTGCGGCAGCGCCCGCGCTGCAAAGGTACGCGCCGGAAGAATTCAAGCCAGGACCGCAATTCCAGACTGACCAGGAGCTTGCGCAAGCCGCCGGCGATATCAGCACCACGATCTTCCATCCGGTGGGTACTTGCCGGATGGGTTCGTCCGATGATGCGATGGCAGTCGTCGACAGCGAATTGCGGGTCAGGGGCGTTGCTGCGCTGCGGGTCGTGGACGCCTCGGTGATGCCCTTCATTACTTCTGGCAATTGCAATTCTCCGACCTTGATGATCGCCGAAAAAATAGCGGCCCGGATACGTACTTCCCGCAGCCGCTGAAGTCCCCGCGTCTCCCTGTTTTTTTATTGGAACCGCCTAGTTGGCGCATGTATGATGCTCCAATAGTGGTTTGACACCCACAGCTGCCTGGCACACGGTAGTTGTACCGTATTGCCATGGCAATTGCGGTGTGTGTACGATGCGTGAAAATGAAAAAAACATAATAAACCGGAGACAAGATGGCGGATGTCATTCTTGAGACGCGCAATCTCACCAAGGTGTTCAAGGGCTTCACTGCGGTGAATGATGTCAACCTGCAGGTGCAGCGCGGGCACATCCACGCCTTGATTGGTCCGAACGGCGCCGGCAAGACCACCTGTTTCAACCTGCTGACAAAATTCCTGGTACCGACTACCGGCACCATCCTGTTCAATAACCGCGATATCACATCGGCCGCGCCCGCCCAGATCGCGCGCCAGGGGATCATCCGGTCCTTCCAGATTTCAGCCGTCTTCCCGCACCTGACCGTACTCGAGAACGTGCGCGTGGGCCTGCAGCGCGGGCTCGGCACATCGTTCCATTTCTGGCGCAGCGAACGCACTTTATCGCAGTTGAACGACCGGGCGATGGCACTGCTTTCCGAAGTCGATCTCGAGGGACTGGCCGACACAATGACCGTCGATCTTCCGTACGGTCGCAAAAGGGCGCTGGAAATCGCGACCACCATGGCGATGGATCCCGAGCTGATGCTGCTCGACGAGCCGACCCAGGGCATGGGACATGAAGACGTGCACCGCGTCACCGCCCTGATCAAGAAAGTGTCGGCTGGCCGCACCATCCTGATGGTCGAACACAACATGAATGTGGTTGCCGGCATCTGCGACAAGATCACGGTCTTGCAGCGCGGAGCGGTGCTGGCCGAAGGCACTTACGAACAAGTTTCGCGCGATGCCCAGGTGATGGAAGCGTATATGGGAACCACGTCCGGTGAACTTGAAGGTGCGCACGGATGAGTGCGGTTCGGGAACACGATAGTCCGGTTGTCGATAAAGAGAAGACGATGGAAAAAGCGCTGGAAATCTCCAACCTGCACGCCTGGTATGGCGAGTCGCACATCCTCCATGACCTGAACTTTTCAGTGAACAAGGGTGAAGTCGTGACGCTGCTGGGCCGCAATGGCGCAGGGCGCACCACCACCTTGCGGGCAATCATGGGACTGACGGGCGCCCGCAAGGGGTCGATCAAGGTCAACGGGGTCGAGGCCATCAACTTGCCGACATACCGGATTGCCCATCTCGGAATCGGCTACTGCCCGGAGGAGCGCGGCATTTTCTCGTCCTTGTCGGCCGAAGAGAATTTATTGTTGCCGCCGCAGGTGTCGAAAACCGACAAGGGCATGTCGATCGAAGAGATCTATGACATGTTCCCCAACCTTGCCGAGCGCAGGTCGAGCCAGGGTACGCGCCTGTCCGGCGGCGAGCAGCAGATGCTGGCGGTGGCGCGGATACTGCGCACCGGCGCTCGCTTGCTATTGCTGGACGAAATATCCGAAGGCCTGGCGCCGGTGATCGTGCAAGCGCTTGCACGCATGATCCGCTCGCTCAAGGACAAGGGCTACACCATCGTCATGGTGGAACAGAATTTCCGCTTCGCCGCACCTCTGGCGGACCGGTTTTACGTAGTGGAGCATGGCCAGATCGTGGAAAACTTCGCCGCGTCGCAGCTGCAGGCAAAAATGCCGGTGCTTAACGAGTTGTTGGGCATATGAGCGGGTTGGAAAAAAGTCAAAAACTCTAAAGGAGACAAGCATGAAATTAAAAGCAATCACGCTGGCAATCACTGGCGCAGCAGTGCTCGGATTTGGCGCACCGGCCTCGGCCCAGATATCCGGCGACGTCATCAAGATCGGCATCATCAGTGACCTGTCCGGGCTGTATGCCGACATCGACGGTCCTGGCGGCGTGGAAGCAATCCGCATGGCGATTGCGGATGCCGGTGGCAAGATCAACGGCAAGAAGATTGAATTCGTTTTCGCCGACCACCAGAACAAGGCCGACATCGCCGCCAGCAAGGCGCGCGAGTGGTTTGACCGTGAAGGCCTGGACATGCTGATTGGCGGTACCAATTCCGGTACCAACCTGGCCATGGCAAAGGTCGCATCCGAAAAGAAAAAGCCATTCATCTCGGTTGGCGCAGCATCTGCCCGCCTGACCAATGAGGAATGCTCCCCCTACACCGTGCACTATGCGTACGACACCGTGGCGCTGGCCAAGGGCACCGGCGGCGCAGTCGTCAAGCAGGGCGGCAAGACCTGGTTCTTCCTGACCGCCGACTATGCGTTCGGTCATTCGCTGGAGTCCGACACGGCAACCATCGTCAAGGCAAATGGCGGCACAGTGGTCGGTTCGGTACGCCATCCGCTGTCGGCTTCCGACTTCTCATCGTTCCTGTTGCAGGCGCAATCGTCAAAAGCCCAGATCCTCGGACTGGCAAACGCCGGTGGCGACACCATCAACAGCATCAAGGCCGCCAACGAATTCGGCGTGACCAAGACCATGAAGCTGGCTGGCATGCTGATGTTCATCAACGACATCCATTCGCTCGGGCTGAAGCTGACTGAAGGCATGTACCTGACCGACAGCTGGTACTGGGATGCCAATGAGGACACCCGCAAGTGGTCCAAGCGCTTCTTTGAGAAAATGAAGAAGTCGCCATCCAGCCTGCAGGCCGCCGACTATTCCGCCGCCGCCTTTTACCTGAAGGCTGTCAAGGAAGCCGGCACCGACAATGGCGAAAAAATCATGGCCAAGATGAAAACCATGAAGATCAACGACATGTACACCAAAAACGGATATGTCCGTCCGGACGGCCGCATGGTGCATGACATGTACCTGATGCAGGTAAAGTCGCCGAAAGACTCCAAGTACCCATGGGACTACCTGAAAGTCGCGCAGTCCATTCCTGGTGAACAAGCCTTCACGACCAAGGCCGAAAGCAAGTGCGCAGCCTGGAAATAAGCATCGCGGCGTCGGCGCACCGTTTGGTGCGCCGATTCTTCATCTGATCCATCCGTCCGGTCATCCGGACGATTTTTTATATGGCGTGCCATGGAAATATTCGGCGTTCCGCTGCAGGCGATGATGAGCCAGTTGCTGCTGGGTCTGGTCAACGGCTCGTTTTACGCGATGCTGTCGCTCGGACTGGCAGTGATCTTCGGCCTGCTCAATGTGATCAATTTTTCGCACGGCGCCTTGTACATGGTCGGTGCATTCCTGGCCTGGATGGGGCTGACTTATTTCAACCTGAACTATTGGGTCATGTTGGTGCTGGCGCCGCTGGTGGTGGGCATCTTCGGCATGATCATGGAGCGCACGATGCTGCGCTGGTTGTACAAGCTTGATCATCTGTATGGCTTGTTGCTGACCTTCGGCATCACTCTGGTGCTAGAAGGCGTGTTCCGCTCCGTCTACGGCGTCTCGGGGCAGCCTTATTCCGTGCCGGACCAGCTCGCCGGGGCGACTAACCTGGGCTTCATGATCCTGCCGAACTATCGCGCCTGGATCGTCGTCGCGTCCGTCACCGTATGTTTGCTGACCTGGTTCGTCATCGAGAAGACCAAACTCGGCGCTTATCTGCGCGCCGGTACCGAGAACCCGAAACTGGTTGAAGCCTTTGGTATCAACGTGCCATTGATGGTGACGCTCACTTATGGCTTCGGCGTGGCATTGGCCGCGTTTGCCGGCGTGCTGGCGGCGCCCGTGATCCAGGTGTCGCCGCTGATGGGATCGAACCTGATTATCACGGTGTTTGCCGTGGTTGTCATTGGCGGGATGGGGTCGATCATGGGCTCGATCGTGACCGGTTTGCTGCTGGGGGTGATCGAAGGTTTTACCCGTGTGTTCTATCCGGAAATTTCTGCCACGGTCGTGTTCATCATCATGGCAATCGTGCTGCTGGTTCGTCCTGCAGGTTTGTTCGGCAAAGAGAAATAGGCGGAGCGGCAGATGAACAGGAAACTGGTTTATGTAGTGGCGTTGCTGGTGGCGGCGGCCTTGCCGTTTTATTTCTACCCGGTGTTCCTGATGAAGCTGTTGTGCTTCGCGCTATTTGCCTGCGCGTTCAACCTGCTGATCGGTTACACCGGCTTGCTGTCCTTTGGCCACGCGGCGTTCTTCGGCGGCGCCGGCTATGTGACTGGCCATGCGCTGAAGATATGGGGGCTGCCAACCGAACTCGGGCTGTTGCTGGGTACCGCGGCTGCGGCAGTGATCGGGCTAGGAATGGGCTTGCTGGCAATCCGCCGGCAGGGCATCTACTTCACGATGATCACGCTGGCCCTGGCGCAAATGCTGTTTTTCGTTTGCCTGGAAGTCAAGGCAACGGGCGGCGAGGATGGCCTCCAGGGCGTGCCGCGTGGCAAGGCATTCGGCCTGTTCGATCTCGCCGACGACCTGACGCTTTATTACTTCGTGCTGTTGATCGCGATCGCCGGCTTTGCGGTGATCGTGCGCACCGTGCATTCGCCATTCGGCCAGGTGCTCAAGGCGATCAAGGAAAACGAGCCACGCGCCATCTCGCTGGGGTATGACGTTGATCGGTACAAGTTGATGGCGTTCGTGCTGTCAGCGGCCCTGTCCGGCCTTGCGGGAGCTACCAAGACCCTGGTGCTGGGCTTCGAAACACTGACCGACGTGCACTGGACCATGAGCGGACTGGTGGTGCTGATGACGCTGGTGGGTGGCCTGGGTACGTTGCTTGGCCCGATCGTTGGCGCAGTGGTTGTGATTGCGCTGGAAAACAAGTTGGGCGACGTCGGTGCGTTCCTTGCTGAGGCGACCAAGCTGTCATGGTTCAATACCATCGGCGAGTCGGTGACAATGGTGATTGGCGTGATCTTCATCATTTGCGTGCTGGCTTTCCGGCGCGGTATCGTCGGAGAAATTGCTGCGTGGTGGAAGCGGCGGGCGGCGGGCTGAATAGCCGGCGCTGGCGCAGAGAGTCTTTGGGTCTTGCAAGTGGCCTCGCCGGTGCGAGGAGGCGGAAAAAACCCCCGGATCGCTAAGCGGCCGGGGGTTTTTTTGGGTCCAGGAGGGCTCTGAACCGGGGCGCAAGCGATCGTCTTGATCGCTTGCGCCGGACAGCATGTGAAGCAGGTTGGGCAGCTCCTACCAGGCGGCAGCGTAAATGGAGCGGATGTCGTCCCGGCTCAGATCGCAGGGATTATTTACCAGCAGCCGGGTTTGCAACATGGCGTCATCAGTGAGCCGGTCGACATCGGACTCGGCGACGCCAACTTCCCGCAGCCGGGTTTCGATCCCGGTGATTGCAGCAATTTCTTCCAGGCGCACGATCAGCGATTTGCAGCTCGGAGTCGTGCCGGCCGGGCAGACGATGCTGGCCAGTTCCCTATAGAGCCCCTCGGCATGCGGCGCATTGAAGCGCAAGACATGCGGCAGCACCAGTGCGTTGGACAGTCCGTGCGGTACATGGAATATGCCGCCAATAGGGTAGGCCAGCGCATGGACCGCAGCAACCGGTGAGTTGGCGAACGCCTGGCCAGCCAGCATTGCACCCAACAGCATTGATTGTCGGGCGGCAAGGTTTTTACCGTCCTCGCACGCGGTCAGGATATTGCCTGCCAGCAGGGCCAGGGCTTCGCGGGCAAGCATGTCGGACAGCGGATTTTTCTTGTGGCGCGAGGTATAGGCTTCAATCGCGTGCACCATCGCATCGATGCCGGTTGCCGCAGTGACCTTGGGCGGAAGGCCAATGGTCAGGCTGGCATCGAGTATCGCCAGGTCCGCATAGAGCTTCGGTGACACGACGCCCATTTTTGTCGTGGCGCCGGTGGTGACGATCGAGACGGGCGTAACTTCCGAGCCGGTTCCAGCGGTAGTGGGTACTTGCACCAAAGGTACGCGCCCACCCTTGACATTGCCAATGCCGTACATGGTGTCGAGTTGCTGTTCGCCTTTTACCAGCACGGCGATCAGCTTGGCGACGTCCATCGAACTGCCGCCGCCAAAGCCGATGACGATATCAATATTGAGTTGCCGGGCTTGATCGGCGACGGCAAGGATGACGGAATCCGGTGGATCGGCGATCACGTCGGAGCAGGTGTTCACCGTGAAGCCGGCGGCCTCCAATCCCTTGATCGGGCCTTCCAGCAAACCGGTGCGGACGAAGCCGGCATCGGTCACGACCAAGGCGCGGCTGGCGGCAGGGAAATGCTGGCGGGCGAGTTCGCCCAAACGCATGCTCGCTCCGACTTCGGAAACGATGTGCGGGACAGTGCTGAAGCTGAAGTTATTCATGTTGTCTCCTAAGGCCACTATTCTAACAATCTTGAGCCACGGAAGGACAATCCGCTTAGGGGCGAGTAGTACAATGCCCGACCGCAACGCCTTCCTGGTTTCTTTTCATGACTGAGCTCATCATCCTTGGCACAGCTGCTTTTCTGGCTGGCTTGATCGACGCCGTAGTCGGTGGGGGAGGGTTGATCCAGACTCCGGCGTTATTTTCGCTTTTCCCCCAGACTGCGCCGGCAACCTTGTTGGGTACCAGCAAGTTTGCCGGAATCTGGGGGACGGCCGCTGCTGCGACGAGCTATGCTCGCCGGGTCAAGATTCGGTGGGCGACTGCCGCACCGGCCGCCGCCGCCGCGTTCCTGCTCTCGTTTCTTGGCGCTTATACCGTCACGAAGGTGCCGCCAGATTTGGTGCGCAAGATGCTGCCATTCCTGTTGGTGCTGGTGGCGGCCTATACCTACGCAAAGAAAGATTTTGGCCAACACCATACGCCCCAGCATACGGGCAGCAAAGAAAAGGTATTGGCTGTACTGGTGGGTGGGGGGATCGGTTTCTATGATGGTTTTTTCGGCCCCGGCACAGGTAGCTTCCTGGTATTCATGTTTGTTCGGTTTTTTGGATTTGATTTCCTGTCGGCATCGGCAGCAGCAAAGGTGGTGAATGTCGCCTGCAACCTGGCCGCACTGTTTCTATTCTCTTATACCGGCCATATCCTTTGGCAAGTCGGGGCAGTGATGGCGGTATGCAATATCCTTGGATCGGTAACGGGGACGCGTCTGGCAATAACGCGTGGCCTTCCTTTCGTCAGGCGCCTGTTCCTTTTCGTCGTATCGGGCCTGGTTCTGAAAACCGCCTACGACGCTTTCCTGGCCTGAATGTTTCACGTGGAACATCCGGACTGGCGCGGCGGGCCATGTTCCACGTGAAACATCGGGCATGGCGGCAATTCGGCTTATAATCTCGCCTCTGCTCCAGTCGCTCTGTTGTGAGGTGCCCCATGTTATTCCCCACTGAATTTGATGTCATCGTCGTCGGCGGCGGGCACGCCGGTACCGAGGCGGCGCTCGCTGCGGCGCGTATGGGGCAAAAAACCCTCTTGTTAACCCACAATATTGAAACGCTGGGGCAAATGTCCTGCAATCCTTCGATCGGTGGTATCGGCAAGGGCCATCTCGTCAAGGAGGTCGATGCGATGGGCGGTGCGATGGCAATCGCCACCGATGAGGCGGGCATCCAGTTCCGTATCCTGAATTCTTCCAAAGGACCGGCAGTTCGTGCCACACGCGCACAGGCAGATCGCCTGTTGTACAAGCAGGCGATTCGGAGTCGCATTGAAAATCAGCCCAATCTCTGGCTCTTCCAGCAAGCAGTCGATGACTTGATCGTCGAGGGTGATCGGGTGGTCGGGGCAGTTACGCAGGTCGGGATCCGATTTGCGGCGAGATCGGTAGTCTTGACCGCAGGTACTTTCCTGGATGGGAAAATCCATGTTGGCCTGAATAACTATGCCGCTGGGCGTGCCGGGGACCCGCCCGCGATTTCACTATCGGCCCGGCTGAAAGAATTGAAGCTGCCGCAAGGGCGTCTGAAAACCGGTACGCCGCCACGAATTGATGGGCGAAGCATTGATCTGTCCGTCATGGAGCAGCAGCCGGGTGATTTTGATCCGATCCCTGTGTTTTCCGTGATGGGTACCGTTGAGATGCATCCGCGCCAGATGCCTTGCTGGGTAACCCATACCAATAGCCGCACGCACGACATCATCCGCGCGGGCCTGGATCGCAGTCCGATGTACACCGGAGTGATTGAGGGTGTCGGACCTCGTTACTGCCCTTCGATTGAAGACAAGATCCACCGCTTCGCCGGCAAAGAGTCGCACCAGATATTCCTTGAGCCGGAAGGCTTGACGACCCATGAGTTCTATCCGAACGGCATCTCGACCAGCCTGCCATTCGACGTTCAGTTGCAACTAGTGCGCTCCATGCGTGGATTGGAAAATGCGCATATCCTGCGTCCGGGCTATGCCATCGAGTATGACTTTTTCGATCCGCGTGGCCTGAAGGCATCGCTGGAAACCCGGGTAATATCAGGACTGTTTTTTGCCGGTCAGATCAATGGAACGACCGGCTATGAAGAAGCGGCCGCGCAAGGCATGCTCGCCGGAATCAATGCCGCCTTGCAGACGCGTGGCGATGCACCCTGGACACCGCGCCGCGATGAAGCCTATCTTGGCGTCTTGGTCGATGACCTGGTGACGCAGGGCGTTGCCGAGCCGTATCGCATGTTCACCAGCAGGGCCGAATACAGATTGAGCCTGCGCGAAGATAATGCCGACTTGCGCCTGACCGAAATCGGCCGTCAGCTCGGCTGTGTCGGGGATCGGCAATGGGCGGCTTTCGAGAAAAAGCGGGAAGCCGTCATTCGCGAGATGGAGCGCCTGAAATCGACCTGGGTCAGCCCCAAGATTATTTCGGATGCCGAGGCGCAGCGCCTTCTTGGTAAAGGCATGGAGCGAGAGTATGCGCTCGCTGACTTGCTTCGGCGTCCTGAAGTCACCTATCAAAGCCTGTCGACGCTGACGGCATTGGATGGCACCGGGTATGCGGCGCCCCAGCCGCTCGATGCCGCCGTGATGGAGCAGGTGGAGATCCAGGTGAAGTACGCCGGCTACATCGATCGCCAGGCGCGGGAAGTTGAGCGGCATGACTATTACGAGAATCTCAAGCTGCCCCCTGCGCTCGACTACATGCTGGTCGCTGCACTTTCAATGGAAGTGCGCCAGAAGCTGACCAGACATCGGCCGGAGACTTTAGGCCAGGCATCCCGTATCTCGGGCGTGACGCCGGCGGCGATTTCCTTGTTGCTGGTCCATCTGAAGAAGGGTGGTTTCAAGGAGTTCGCCGCTGCCGTAGATGCCGCGCCGCCGGAAGCCGCAGCGTGAGGGGTCCTGGCTTCGATCGGTCCGCGCTTGCCGCGCAGCTCGAAAGCGGTGTCGCCGCGCTTGGTCTTGACCTTGGCCAGGCTGGGCTGGATCAGTTGCTCGATTACACAGCACTCCTTTTCAAATGGAACAGCGTCTATAACCTGACCGCAGTGCGCGAACCAGAACGCATGATTACCCAGCATTTGCTCGACAGTCTCGCCGCCGTGCCCGCGATAGCAAAAGCCACACGCCTGCTTGATGTCGGCGCCGGTGGCGGCTTGCCGGGCATGGTGTTCGCCATCTGGGCAGTACGTGCCGCGCCCGCCATGCGGATTACGATGGTCGACACGGTGCACAAGAAGACCGCATTCCTGACCCAGGCCAAGGCAGAGCTTTCGCTATCGAACGTCACGGTTATCACCGGCCGGGTGGAACAAATGGATGCGGGCGAAAAGTTCGACGTGATCGTTTCCCGTGCATTCGCGGAGCTGCGCGATTTCGTCAACTGGTCCGGGCATTTGCTGCAGCAAGGTGGCCGCTTCATCGCCATGAAGGGCGTCTTGCCGAGCGCCGAAATAGCCAGCTTGCCAGCCGGATGGGCCGCAACCAAAGTGGAAAAGCTGATCGTTCCCGGCCTGGACGCCGAACGGCACCTGGTCACGATAGAGCGATCCGCCGCAGGGGCAACGCAATGATCGCCTTGCCATCCCTGGCGCAGCTTGGGGTGACCGATCCGTGGCAGTTGATTGCCACCACAGCGGCCTTCCTGATGCTGCCTGGCCCGGGCACGATGTGCCTGCTGACTTGCACCAGCCAGCGTGGCGTGCGGGGTGGCTACGCCGCCCTGTTCGGCCTCATGCTGGCCGACGCCGTGCTGATGCTGCTGGCCGCGCTCGGTGTGGCGGCGCTGCTGCAGGCCAATCCACGCTGGTTCACCGGCGTGCAATACCTGGGCGCTGCCTACTTGTGCTGGCTCGGGCTGCGCCTGCTGCTGGCCAAAGGGGAGGGCGGCGGCGTGGTACTGGCCTTCAGCAATCTTGCCGACCTGCGGCGCGGGTTCATGGTGACCTTGTTGAACCCCAAGGCGATTGTCTTTTACATGGCCTTTTTCCCGCTCTTCATAGACCCCGCGACCCACCGCGGCGCGCCGACTTTCATTGCCATCGGGACGATCATCCTGGTCTGTACCTTGATCTGGGGTTCGCTGCTCGTGCTGGCCGGGAATGCTGCTGCTTCCAGGCTCAAGAACAATCGCAAGATTGCAGCACTGTCATCCAAGTTCGCCGGCCTTTTCCTGATCGGCTTCGGTATCAAAATGTCGACCAACTAGAACAAATACAAATCATGGCCAAGATTTTTTGCGTTGCCAACCAGAAGGGCGGCGTCGGGAAGACCACCACCGCGGTCAACCTGGCCGCGGGCCTGGCCAAGATTGGCCAGCGCGTATTGCTGGTGGACCTGGACCCGCAGGGTAATGCGACGATGGGCGCAGGTATCAACAAGGCGACGCTGACTGCCACGGTGTACCAGGTGCTGCTCGGCATGGCCGATGCGAAATCCGCCATCAAGCTCTCGGAAACCGGCAAGTTCGATGTCCTGCCCGCCAACCGCGAGCTGGCCGGCGCCGAGGTCGAGATGGTCGAACTGGAAAATCGGGAAAAGCGTCTCAAGAATGCGCTTGCTGCTGTCGAGGCCGACTACGACTTCATGCTGATCGACTGTCCGCCTGCATTGTCCATGCTGACCCTGAACGGTCTGTGCGCAGCGCACGGCGTGATCATCCCGATGCAGTGCGAATACTACGCCCTGGAAGGCCTGTCGGACCTGGTCAACACCATCAAGATCGTGCACGCCAAGCTGAATCCGGATCTCAAGATCATCGGTCTGTTGCGCGTGATGTTCGACCCGCGCGTCACGCTGTCGCAGCAGGTGTCGGCCCAGCTGGAACAGCACTTTGGCGACAAGGTCTTCAAAGTCATCATTCCACGCAATGTGCGCCTGGCCGAAGCGCCATCGTATGGCATGCCTGGCGTCATTTTCGACCCGGCCTCCAAGGGCGCGCAGGCATATATCGCCTTTGGCGGCGAAATGGTCGAACGCGTCAAATCCATGTAAATCCAGGAAAGCAAACCATGGTCACAAAAAAACCAAAAGGACTGGGCCGCGGCCTGGAAGCCTTGCTGGGCGGCTCAGCCGACTTTACCGAGACCCAGGCGGGCGCTGACTCCGCGCCTACCATGCTGGCCGTGGAAGAGCTACAGGCCGGCAAGTACCAGCCCCGCACCAGGATGGACGAGGGCGGACTCAACGAGCTGGCGGCATCGATCAAGGCGCAAGGGCTGCTGCAAGCCATCCTGGTACGGCCGATCGAACACCAGGCAGGCGGGCCGAAATATGAAATCATCGCCGGCGAGCGCCGTTTCCGTGCGGCCCAGATCGCCGGGCTGACCGAAGTGCCGGTGATGGTCAAGACAGTCGACGACCAGGCCGCCGCCGCCATGGCGTTAATCGAGAACATGCAGCGCGAAGACCTGAACCCGCTCGAAGAAGCGCAAGGCATTCACCGCCTGGTCAGCGACTTCAATTTCACCCATGAGCAAGCGGCGCAGGCGGTGGGCCGCTCGCGCAGCGCGGTATCCAACCTGCTGCGGCTGTTGAACCTGGCCGCGCCGGTGCAAACCATGCTGATGGCAAACGACTTCGACATGGGCCACGCGCGGGCCCTGCTGGCGGTCGACGCGGCCAGCCAGATCAACCTGGCGAACCAGATCGTGGCCAAGCGGCTGTCAGTACGCGACGCCGAAAAGCTGGTCATGCGCGCATCCCAGGAGCAGCAACATGGCGATGGCATGCGCAGCGGCGCAAAAGAAAAGTCGCGCGACATCAAGCGGCTGGAAGATGAACTGTCCGATGTGCTGGCAAGCACCGTGACCATCCGCATGGGGGCAAAAAACCGTGGCCAGTTGCTAATTGATTTTAACGACCTCGATGCACTGGACGGGTTGATAGCAAGGTTGCGCGGATAAATATTGCCGGCGGGGGGATTCCCTTGCAGCAGATAAGGTAATGCCCTTGCTGACTACACGTTTCAATGAGTGTCGTTGACCGGACACATCGTCGAAAGATTGCCGCATCCCAAGTCAACGTTTGACTGGGACTTCGGAAAACACTTATAATCCCGTGGCTCCGACGAAGGCACTTTTTAACCGCGCCGCGTCAGGCAGTTTCAGCGCGCAAGCGGCAGAAACGTGCGATGCGGTTGCATGACCTTGGACATTGATGCTGCGCCTCGTCCTTTTGCAATTGGCCATGACCGCCGTGATCGGCGCGATCGCCGGTTTGATTGGTGGAATGCCTGCGCTGTTCTCGGCCATTTTGGGCGGACTGTGTTGTGTCCTGCCCAATAGCCTCTTCGCGTTACGCTTGTTTGCCAGCGCAAGCAAGTCCGAAGGCGCCAACCCGATGTCGTTCATGATCGGGGAGTTTGTCAAAATTGCTTTGACGGTCGCGTTGTTGTTCGCGGTCGCGATGCTGTACCAGGACTTGAACTGGCTGGCGCTACTCGCCGGGTTCATCGTGGCACTCAAAAGTTACATAATCTTATTGTTTAGGCATTGACATGGCAACTGAACTGGCTGCAGGAGCGGCGGCGAAAGCCCCCACAGCGTCCGAGTATATTGTTCACCACCTTGGTCACCTGTCCACGAAGCACCAGGACAAGATCGTCGATTTTACGATCATCAACCTCGATACCGTATTCTGGTCGGTTGCCATCGGCATCATAGGCTCCCTGGTCATGTGGATGGTTGCGCGCAAGGCCACCTCCGGCGTTCCCGGTCGCTTCCAGGCGCTGGTTGAAATCGTCGTCGAGATGGTCGAAGACCAATCCAAGGCCATTGTTCACGGCGACCGCCGCTTCATCGCGCCACTGGCCCTGACCGTGTTTGTCTGGGTTCTGCTGATGAACTCGATGGACTTCCTGCCGGTGGACATGTTCGATCGCCTGATCCGCCTGGCCGGTCTCTCCGACACCATCAAGTATCACCGTCCGGTTCCGACTGCCGACCTCAACGGCACCATGGGCATGGCGCTTGGCGTGTTCGCGCTGATGATTTTCTACAACGTGAAGATCAAGGGCATCGGCGGCTTCGTGCACGAGCTGTTCTGCGCGCCGTTCGGCTCGCACCCTGCGCTGTGGATCCCCAACCTGGGCCTGAACATCATTGAATTCGTCGCCAAGACCGTTTCGCTCGGTATGCGACTGTTCGGCAACATGTATGCCGGCGAACTGATTTTCCTGCTGATTGCCCTCCTGGGTTCGACTGCCACCTGGTGGGGTTTCGGCATGCATGTGGTAGCGGGCTCCATCTGGGCAATCTTCCACATCCTGATCGTGTTGCTGCAGGCGTTCATTTTCATGATGCTCACGCTCGTGTATCTCGGACAGGCGCACGAGGGGCACTAATACCTCGAACGTATTGCAGCAAGGCTGCGAGTTTCAATCTGATCTTGCTGTATCCCGTACTTTTTTAATTTTGACTTTGACTACTTAGGAGTTCACATGACTAACGTCGCTTTCGTTGCACTGGCTTGCGGATTGATCATCGGCCTGGGCGCTATTGGCGCCTGTATCGGTATTGGCATCATGGGTGGCAAGTTCATTGAAGCCTCGGCTCGCCAGCCTGAGCTGATGAACACGCTGCAAACCAAGATGTTCCTGCTGGCCGGCCTGATCGATGCAGCATTCCTGATCGGTGTTGGTATCGCCATGATGTTTGCGTTCGCTAACCCGTTCGCCGGCTAAGCAGCTGTTCTCAATTCGCCGGGCCAGGAATGATCGATTCCGGGGCCCGACAATCGCAATTATGAGAAGGAAATCACCGTGAACCTGAATGCAACGCTGTTTGCACAGTTCGTGGTCTTCTTCATCCTGGCGGCGTTCACGATGAAGTTCGTGTGGCCGCCGCTGATGAAAGCGCTCGACGAGCGCCGCATGAAGATCACCGATGGTCTGGCCGCCGCCGACCGCGGCAAGGCAGAAATGGCCGCCGCTGAAAAGCGTGCACAAGCCGAACTGTCAGTCGCCCGCGATGAAGGCCAGAAGCGCATCAACGACGCCGAAAAGCGCGCGTTGGGCATCATCGAAGAAGCCAAGAAGACTGCCTCCGACGAAGCGGCCCGCATCATTGCGACCGCCCGTGCCGATGCCGAGCAACAGGTAACCCGTGCACGCGAAGAACTTCGCGGGCAAGTGGCAAGCCTTGCAATCAGCGGAGCAGAGCAGATCTTGAAGCGTGAAATCGATTCGGCTGCCCATGCCGATCTGCTCAATCAACTCAAGACAGAGCTGTAATCATGGCTGAACTCGCAACCGTTGCCCGTCCTTACGCCGAGGCTCTGTTTCGCGTCGCAGTCACAGGCAACCTGCAGGCCTGGTCGCAGCTGGTCAGTGAAATGGCCGATGTCGCCTCGGTGCCGGAAACCAAGTTGATGGCCGATAATCCCCGGCTGACGACTGAGCAGACGACCGAGATCTTCCTGGCCACGTTGCAGTCGCCGGTGACGGCCGAGGTGAAGAATTTCGTCATGATGCTGGTACAGAACGGCCGCCTGACCTTGTTGCCTGAAATCGGCGCACAGTTCCAGCAGCTGAAAAATGCGCAGGAAGGCGCAGCCGACGCGCAGATCGTCAGTGCGTTTGCGCTGACACCGGCGCAGGTGCAGGATCTGGTTGCGGTTCTGGAAAGCAAATTCAGCCGCAAACTCAATCCCAGCGTCACGGTCGATTCTTCGCTGATTGGTGGCGTGCGCGTCGTGGTGGGCGACCAGGTGCTGGACACCTCGGTGCGCGCCAAGCTGCAAAAGATGCACGTTGCCCTGGCCGCATGACGATCGTTGCAAACAGCGACCGCCCCGCAAGCACACAGAACATTTTTAGGAGTTAGCAATGCAACTCAACCCGTCTGAAATCAGTGAACTGATC
>NZ_JAUSNH010000029.1 GCF_030645335.1 Lacisediminimonas sp.
CGCAGGTTGCCCCAGCCCATATGGTCGGGATCGTAATAGCCGGCGAACGAAAATGAGTGGTAACTTTTCAGCCAACCGTGGTCGGCATAGCCGCGCTCTTGCGATTTGCGAAGGGTAAGCATGATTGGGTCTCCTTGTTTGGGTGACTGCGCCAACTCGGCGAAATCCGCCGTCAACACGTCGATGTAACGATCGGCCTGCTCTTCGCCCCACGCCCGGCAGGTATGCGTCCAAATCGTTTCAAGGTCGCGCTGGGCGGCCAGGGTAAGGCGATATTCAGCCACGCGGGGCCCGCATGCGCCGCTTGAACGCAGCGGCATCGAAGGGTCTTGGCTCCCCGCTGGCCTCGCCTTCAAGCAGCGCAGCACGAACGGCTTCAATCTCCGCGCTACGTTCCTGTTCGCGCCGAATGAGGTCGCGAATGTATTCGCTGTCGTTGGTGTAATGACCAGCGTCAATCTGCGTTTTGATCCAAGCATCTTGCTTGTCGGTCAAAGTGATGGTTTTGCGCACGGTTCCCATAGCGTAGCCTCCTCTAATGCGTGGATAGTATGAAAATTTCATACTATCCACGCATTATGGCGCAAAATTGTGCAAAGTGCGCGTTCGATGCAAGCGTCCGGCCCGGTTTGCCCAATCCCTTGCGAGCCTGGCAACACGATTAGCAACGACATGTCCATGCAGTCAGGATTGCGCCTCAACGCCGCCGCCCCCTATGCGTGCAGACTCACCGAAGTTCACCGCGACGTAACTTACAGTGCCTTCACTGACTGGATCGACCAGGCGACAGAAGAATTCGCCTATTTTTCGGCCTTCATCTGCTTAGTTAAATCCCACCAATCCCATGTCCGCCAGAGCCGTACTTTTTAAATTTGGCTAAAAGCGTCCTTGAAGATGAATAAATTCGATTTTGCCAATTGGCATATCGCCATATACAACGCACCGATTTTTCATTTTCTCCGACGCCCGTCCGGGTTATATAAAACCTTTTTGCTCGGCAATTACTTTGATGCGCGTACTCTGGCGTCCCGAAGCGGACATGCAAAAGAAGCGATCTCCCCAATAGCCATCCTCACCAGCCAGATCATGACCAAGGAAGCCCTCTGACTTCCCGGTGCATGCACCCTATTTTTCTATGTGCGTCAGCGCACCGAAGTTAAGTGATTTGTAGCCCATACTGATTGCACTTTCCAGATTGGATAAGTCGGAAAACATTTCACTTAATCTTGGTCCATAGCCGCACACATCTCGTAACGTTTATTACTTTTTACCCATTGTTGAAAATGGCTTCCTAGTTTGTAATATATAAACAGGAAAAGGACATCATGAAAATGAATAGTTCAGTTTGACTGAGATTTAATTCTTTAACTGACTTGAATCATCACTTTGCCACAAGCCGAACTTAATCAACAAGGATCAAATATGAAAAAATTAATTTATACCCTGGCAGCGGCAGGCACTCTTGCTCTCTTGTCCGCCTGTGTGGCATTGCCGGTCAGCGACGTCGGGGTTTCCGTAAGCGGATCTACCCAAGGCGGGTACAACCAATATCCGCAGGGACAATACCCGCAGGCCACGCGGCGCGACCGTGATGGCGACGGCGTACGGAACCGCGACGATCGTCGGCCCGACAATCCATATCGCTACTAATCCAGATGCTGCTGCGGCGGCATCCGGTTCTTGATTTCAGTCGCACTCTTTCTTCATTTGGCACGGACCAACGCCGTGCAAATCGAGATGAACCCTAAAGGAAAAATGTCATGAATACGAAATCACTCACGCTGTCCCTGGTTGCCACTGCCGTGTTTGCCATCATGGGTGCTGCACCCGCCCTGGCGCAAAACACCCAAACACGTGGCATCGACAATACCCAGCAAGAGCTTCGCGCCCGCATCCAGCAAGGCGTCGCATCGGGCCATATCAGCCAGCAGGAAGAGCAGGCGCTTTATCAGCGCGAACGTGATATCCAGTTCCGCGAAATCCGCATGAAGCAGGATGGTACGGCGACAGCAGAGGAACGCCAGGCCTTGCGGCGTGACCTGGACAACATGCGCGCCGAGGTCGAGGCAAAAATGGCAAACCGAGAGGTTCGCGGGCAGCAACAAAGCGCAACGCCAGCCATTGACGACGCAATGCAGCAGCTGCACGCGCGCATCCAGCAGGGAATCACGTCCGGCGATCTGTCGCGGCGCGAATCGAATCAGCTGATTGCGAAAGAAAACAAAATCATTCGCCTTGAAGCACGTTACAAGGAGGATGGCCGCGTCACCCCTCAGGAACGCAAGACACTGCGCAGCCAGATCGCGATGCTGAGTCGCGAAGTGGAACGCAAAATGGCCAATCGCGAAACTCGCTGATAGATCGATCTCGTTTTTGCGCTGATCCGCAGTAATGAGAATGGGGGGATTGCCGATAGGCAGTCTCCCCATTTCTTTTCATCGCCGCGTTCAAGCTCGCACAGTGCCTGACCGCCAAAGCAATCATGCCGGTCTTTCTGCGCCATGAATTGCAGCGCAATGGAGACTGGGCTAATATCCCTGCATGGATTCCATCTTCACCTGCGCAGCGCCCGTGCGCGCATCCCTCGGGGATGTGCCGCCGTCGTGCGTCGGATACGGGCCTTGTAAGCGGCAGCCCGCCGCACATTCCCAAGCCCGGCGATCAATCCTCCTCCCTTTCTAGCGCAACTCTTCGATCGCCGGGCGCCCAGCCCGCGCAATGGTGTGCGTCTGCCCGATGCCGATGCCGCACCGCAACCTGAAGGTGTGCAAAATGAAAAGCTCCGAACTAAACCGTACGGTCACTGAACTGGACCATGTGCGACTGAAGAACCTGATCCAGCGCGACCTGCGCGGCATTGCCGCGTCCGCAAACGCCCAGGCCCTCGATACGATGCTTGACGAGGCCGCCACCTTGCCGTCGCGCCAGGTTCCGCCCGACGTGGTGACGATGTACACCCAGGTCCTGCTGCTGGACCAGGCAACGGCCCAACGCACGCAGTTGACAGTGTGCTATCCGAAAGACGCCGAGCCGGACGCCGGCTTCGTCTCCGTGCTGTCGCCGGTTGGCTGGAGCCTGCTCGGCTTGCGTGTGGGCGAGCTTGCGCACTGGTCGACGCCTGGCGGCGAGCCGAAGGCGGCCGAGATCCTGGCGATCTTGTTCCAGCCCGAGGCGAGCGGCGACTTCACGATGTAGCCTCCGCGCTCCGGGGCGCGGTGGCGCGGTCTGACCATCGCGCCGGTTGCAGGCAGTGCACCGGATGGCAATCAGCAAACACTCAAACGCGATATGTCAGCAAGTCGCGCGCATCCAGTCAATGCCATCGTCATCTCTAGCTCATCGCGCAGCAAGCGGACAACATGGGCAACGCCCATCGCCCCGTTTGCCGCCAGGCCCCATATGGCGGGCCGGCCGACCAGTACTGCCGTCGCCCCAAAAGCCAGCGCGGCAAACACATCGCGGCCGTTGCGAATGCCGCTGTCAAACAGGACCGGCACCCGGCCATCGACCCGTTCGACCACGGCCGGCAGTGCGTGAATGCTGATCGGTCCGCATTGCAGCACCCGGCCACCGTGGTTGGACACCACAATCCCGTCGCAGCCGGCAGCGATCGCCCGTTCAGCATCGTCCGGGTGCAGCAAACCTTTCACCAGCAGGGGCAATGCCGTTTGCCCGCGCAGCCAGGCCAGGTCGTCCCAAGCGGGCGCTTGCGCCATCCAGCCGTCGAATACCGCGCTGCCACTGGTCGCGGGCGGCTCGCCTGGCTCGAGGTTCACCGCGGAGATGTGATCCGGCAGTTGCAGCGTGGCCTGCTTGATCGGCGCATCCACGGTCAGCACCACGGCCGTGCAACCGGCGGCAAGGGCCCGCTGCAGCAGCCGCAATGTCCGCGCCCGGTCGCCCTGCCAGTAAAGCTGGAACCAGGGCCCCGTGCCCCCGCCTGCGCTTGCTGCGCGCACAATGTCGTCGAAAGGCTGGCTGGCCAGGCTGCTGACCAGCATCTGCCCGCCCTGCGCGCTGGCGGCCATTGCGCTGGCGACTTCACCGTCCGGATGAAACAGGCGCTGATAGGCAACCGGCGCCAGCAGGATCGGATGCGCAAGCTCCTGCCCCAATAGAGTCAGCCGCGTGTGCCCGCCACGCAGCTTGCGCAGTGGCCGGGGCATCAGGCGGATATCGGCCAGGGCCTGTTCATCGCCGGCGCCGTCACCGTCCGCCAGATAGCGCCAGATGCCGGGATCCAGGCGCGCCTTCGCCAGTGGCAAATAGTCCCGCACACTTTGCATGGCTGGCGCTGCCGGCGACAAGGACATCAAGTTTCCGCCCAGCGCCGCAACAGGTTGTGATAGGTGCCGGTGAGCTTGACGACCGGCTCGGTTTCGCCGACTTCCTGCCGCAACTTCAGCAGCGCCATATCCATGTCGTACAGCAGTTGTCGCTGTCCCTGGTCGCGCACCATGCTTTGGATGAACATGAAGCACGACACTCGTTCGCCACGGCCCACCGGTGTCACGCCGTGGATGGATGAGGATGGATAGACGACCAGGCTTCCCGCCTTCAGTTTGACGCCATGCTTGCCGAACGTGTCGTCGATGGTGAGCACGCCGCCGTCGTAGTCTTCCGGCTCCGAAAGAAACAAGGTCGCCGAAATGTCCGAGCGCACATAGGTGCCGGGCCGGTCCGGCGCCAGGCGCATGGCGTTGTCGGTATGGAATCCATAGGTGTTGCTGGCGCCCGAGTAGCGATTGAAGAATGGCGGCAGTATCTTCAGCGGCAGCGCAGCGGCAAAAAAAACCGGTGTGCGGTTCAGCGCATCGAGCACCAATTGCCGCAGCCCCGGAAGGGCTGCGGCATTCTCCGGCAATTGCAGGTTGTTCTTTACCTGCGCCGCCTGCGGACCAGCGGTGACCTGTCCGCTGACCCATTGCGACTGCCCAAGCAACTGACGGGCGCTTGCCAGTTCCTCCTTTGTCAATACGTCTTCAATCGTGACCAGCATCACTGCTCCTGGTTTGTCAGAACTTGTATTCGGCGCTCAGCATGGCGCTGCGCTTGTTGCCGGGCACGGTAAAACCGCCGTTGTCATAGACCGCGTCGTAATAGAGTTTGTCGAACAGGTTCTTGACGTTCAGGCGCAGCGTCCATTTCGCCTGTTCGTAAGACACCATCGCATCCCAGCGCGCATAGGCTGGCGCGTTGTTGGGCTGGTAGTTGCCATTGAGCGTCGGTACCGCCCCGGCGCCACTCGGATTGACCGCATCCCGATCGCCTTTGGCCTCGACGCCGCCGCCAATCTTCCAGCCGCCGCCAAGCTTGTAGGTGCTCCACAGGTTGAACGTGTAGCGCGGCGTATTGCGCGCGCGCTTGCCTGCGTATTCCGGGTTTGCCTGCGTGATCACGCCGCTGATGGGGTCCACGTTTTCGGCCACTTCCAGGATTTTGGCGTCCATTAACGCAATGCCGCCGAACACGTCCCATTTTTCGCTGATGCGTCCGGCTGCTTCCAGCTCCAGGCCACGGGTGCGACGCTTTTTGGTGAGGATGGCAGCAGTCGATTCCAGGTCGGCGTTGCGCTCCCAGTTCTTGGTTGCCTGGTAAAGCGCAGCACGCAGGGCCAGGTCGCCATCGAGCAACAGCCACTTGGCGCCCAGCTCGATCACACCGCTGCGTTCAGCCGGCTGTGGCCTGACAGTGAGCTGGTAGAGGTCTGCCGTCGGGCTGAACGAGTTGCTCCAGGCCAGGTAGTAATGCGTGTCGACGGCAGGATGGTAGGACAGCGCGGCGCGATAGCTGCTTTCCCCGAACTTCAGTTGCGGCGAAGTGGTGCTGCTGTAGGTCGCATTCATCTGGTCGCGGCGCACCCCCGCTGTTGCCTTCCATTTGGGAATGAATTCAACCGTGTCCTGCACGTAAAGCGCGTAAGAATCGCTGGTGAATTTGGTTGCCGTGCCCGCTGTCGCTTCCTGGTAAGGACGGAAATCCGGCGCCGGAATGCTCCCGAAATTTTGCAAGCCCTTGCGATAGCTGTCTTCCTTCAGGTACTCGACGCCGCTCACGACTTCATGCTTCATTCCCAGCGCCTGGAACTTGTTGCTGTAGTCCAACTGCAAGGTGGTCGTCTTGTAATTGGTGGCCCGTGTCTGGTTGCCGCCAACGCCGCCCAGCGCATTGGGTGGCGTGCTCAGGTTGGGTGTTTTTGCCCAGTAGCTGCGTTGGTAGTCCGCAAAGCGAAGTTGCGTGCGCAGCTGGCTGGTGGCCGACAGCCGGTATTCATTGACCAGCGTCGTCATGCTGGTGTCGCTCTTGTCGAACGTACGGTCTGTGCCCCAGAAGTAATTCGCCGGCAGTATCTTGCCCGGCTCACGCGTGGCGGCATTGAATGAGGTGCCGAAGTCCGGGTTATCGTTGGTCGTCGAGCGCGAGTGATTGATCCAGAACTGGTTGTTGGTGTAGAGATTCAGGCCAAGGCTGACAGCCAGCCCTTTGCGGTGGAGTTCCGGCTCCGCGCCGCTGGCCGGATTGCTGCGCCAGCTGCCTTCATCGCGCTGCATCAGGTTCACACGAATGGCCGTCTTGTCGTTGATCGGCTTGTTGATATCGGCCGTGCCTTCCAGGTAACCCTGGGTGCCCACGCTACCGGTCACCTTGACTTCCTCAAAACGCAGTGGTGTCTTGCTCACCTGGTTGATCACACCGCCAGCCTGGCCGCGTCCGAACAGCATCGCGCCGGCGCCGCGCAATACGTCGATCTGTTCCAGGTTGAATGTCTCGCGGTTGTACTGCGCCGTGTCGCGGATACCGTCGAGGTACATGTCGCCGAACGTGTAAAAGCCGCGCAGGTTCATGTTGTCGCCGGACCGACCGCCTTCAGCGGCATTGAAGGAGATGCCGGAAACATTGCGCAGCGCTTCGCGCAGCGAGCCCACTTGCTGTTCTTCCATCAGGCTTTTGGTGATGGTGGTCACGGCCTGGGGAATGTCATGCGGGTCTTGCAGCACTTTGCCAACCCGGGTCGTGGTGCCGCGCAAGCCGTCCGGCTTGTCGGCGTCGGCCTGGACATTGACGGCGGGCAGTTGCCTGGCCGTCTCGCCCGCAGTTTGTTGCGCCACTGCTTGTGACGAAAAAGCAGACAGCCCTGCCAGCATCAAGGCGCCGAGCGGCAACAAGGCGGCGGCTTGGCTACGCTGGCTGCCCCTGTCGCCGACTGGCGGCGCAGGTGGTTGGACGGCAGGCAATTGACTGGCGATGATTTGTTTCTTGCGACGTGCTGACATGGGTCACTCCGGGTTGATTGGCTAATCAGTGGCTGGCTGGAGTGAGCAATGCGTGCGCTGCATCTGGCTGGCTGGTGATGAAAAACAGAACGATTGAAAGGCAGGCTACTTGGTCAGGATCAGTTTTTCCTGGCGCGTGATGCGCAAGCGATATTCCTCTCCTTGATGGACGATGATCAGTTCGCGCTTGCCGTCGAAAAGACGGGCGCTGTCGAGCTTTGCCAGCAGCGCAGTGCCAGCTGCAGGCTCGGCAGGCGCGGCTGCCTTGGGCGCGATCGGCGGGTTCATTGCAGGCCCGGATCAGTGACGAAGCCGATCCTGGCCACGCCGGCGCGGGCAGCGTCGGACATGACACGGGCGACGTTTTCGTAGGGCGTGGTGCGATCGGCGCGAATATGCAGTTCAGCTTGCGGCTGCGTCGCGGCCACCGCAGCCAGGCGCGCGCCCAGCGCGGGGGCATCGACTGCCTGGCCATTCCAGAAGACCATTCCGGCGGCGTTGATCGACAATTGAATGTTGTCCGCACGGCTCAGGTTTGGCGCCGATGAGGCCCTCGGCAACTCGACCTTGACTGCATGCGTCAGCAAAGGCGCGGTCACCAGGAAAATCACCAGCAAGACCAGCATCACGTCGATCAGCGGCACCATATTGATCTCGGCCAGCGGCGCATTGTCCTCGCCGCCGTCCATCGTTCCGAAGCTCATCGCGCACCGCCTTGAACTCGTGCCAGTGAGGCGACCTTGTCGCTGGTGGCGCGGGCATTGTCACGCGGTGGCGATGCCTTGATGCCTGTGGCCAGGAAGTTGTGCACGTCATACGCAAACGAATTCAGCTTCGCCAGGGTATTGCGGGTAGCCCGCGCAAAGCTGTTGTAGGCAATTGCCGCCGGAATCGCCACCGCAAGCCCGATGCCGGTCATGATCAGCGCTTCGCCCACCGGGCCGGCCACCTTGTCGAGCGAACTCTGGCCCGTCATGCCAATCACCATCAATGCATGGTAGATGCCCCATACCGTACCCAGCAGCCCGACAAACGGCGCGCTCGACGCGACGGTGGCCAGGAAAGTCTGGCCGAATTCAAGGCGCGACTTGTCTTCGTCGATCGAGCGCCGCAGCGCGCGCGTGAGCATTTCGTCGGGTGGACCGGCGTCCACCAGGCTGGACGTTTCCTGCCTGCGGCCCAAATGGTCCAGCGCCGTAAAGCCGTGATGCAGCAGGTGCGAAAACGGCTCCGGCGTTCCATTGTTGCGGATTTCACTGGCCACTGCCTCCAGGTTCGGCGCATCCCAGAAAATCTTCAGGAAGCGCTGGCTTCGTCGGTTCATGCGGACGATGTGAACGCCCTTGCTAATGACCAGGTACCAGCTCACGACAGAGCCGATCAACAGCAAGCCCAGAACGACGCGGGCAACGCCGTCGGTGTGGCTTAAGAAATGGGCGAAACCAAGCGATTCATTCATGACAGCTCATGCCTTCAGTTTGAAATTAACGGGAACCAGCACCCACGCACCCACGGGGTCTGCGCCCTGCCTGGCCGGGACGAACTTCCAGCGCGAGACCGCCATCACGGCGGCGCGGTCCAACAGCTCAAAGCCAGAACCGGTTCGCACTTCGACC
>NZ_JAUSNH010000030.1 GCF_030645335.1 Lacisediminimonas sp.
GGCGTAACGCACCTGCCGCGTCAGGTTGCCGTGCTGGTCATACACCGATTCGGTCAGGTAGCCTTCGCCATCGACGCTGCCGACCTGCTTGCCGCGGCTGTCGTAATACAGCCAGTCATGGATGTCGCTGGCGTGTGCGCCGGGCCGCAGTTGTGCCAGCGTGCCCGTGCTGCGCAGTGCGCTATCGGTCTGCAAGGCATGGCGCAGCGTATGCACCAGGCGAGCGGCGCTGTCGTACTCGTTCTCCACCAGGTAGCCGGCAGCGTCCAGTGTGGCGATGGCCAGACCGTCGGCGTCGTAAAAGTGGCGCGTGCGGCGGTCGTCCACATGCGCCGGCGGCGACAGCGCCGGATCGTCATGCGCGGTGTCGGTCGTGATGGCGGCAATTGTCGTGGCCGACAGCGGCGTGGCGTGGCGAATGACTTCGATGATCCGTCCGGCGGCGTCGCGCACATTGCTGGTGACAAAGCCGTCTGCATCGATACTCCGTGCCAGGCGATTGGCATGGTCGTAAAGCTGCCAGGTGCTGCGGTCGCCGGCCGATGCCACCGGGCGCAAGGACGCCAGGGTCACACTGGCCGGCTGGCCGTTTGCATCGGCCAGGGACACCAGCGCCGTTGCCGGGAGCGCAGTCGCATACGCGACGCGGCGCACGACCTGGCCGCCGGCGTCATGGACGGTCTCGACCAGGCTGCCATCGTGCTCGATGTCGGCCACCTTGCGCCCGGCTTCGTCGTACAAGGTCCAACTGCGCACGCCAGTGGGGTCCTGGCGCATGCGCGGGCGGCCAGCGGCGTCGTACTGGTAAGCCGTCGTGCCAGTCGCGCCCGTGCTGTCGGATTGCAGCACACCGATCAATTCGCCGGCGCGGTTGAATGCAGAGGTCGTGACCAGCCCGTTTGCCATCGTGGTGATGACGCGGCGGTTGGCATTATCGTAGGCCGTGATCGTGGTGCGGTACAGGCTGTCGCGGCTCAGGGTCAGCCGCCCAAGGCCGTCGTAGGCGAAGGTGGTGACGTAGTCGCTCGAAATGGTGGTCGTGGCCACGCCCTTGGGCGCGACGGTGGACAGCAGCCTGCCGGCGGCGTCATGGATGTAATGCGTGGTGGCTTGCGTGCCATTGACGACGCCATTGCCGGCAGCATCCAGCGTGGCCCAGGTGGTCACGGACGCCACTTGCCCGCGGAAATCGTAGGTCGTGTCGGTGCGCATGCTACGCGTCTGGTCGGCAATGCCGCTGGCTACCCAGCTTGCCAGTGCGGATTCTGAAATCGCGGCATCGGTGGCCAATGCCTGCACGTCGTAGCGTGTGCCGGCATGGTCGATGCGGCTTACCCGCTGGCCCAGCGCGTCGTAGCGATATTCCGTGACGCGCCCCTCGGCGCTGACGCTGAAACGCAGGTGGCCGCGGCTGTCCCAGGCATGGCGGGTGCTGGCGGCGGGCGTGCCATCGACAGCGGCATCGATGCCGGCTGCCCTTGCGCCGGAAACCGTTTCGACGACCAGCCGCTTGTCCGCATCGAACACGCGCGTGATGATGTTGCCGATGGCCTTGCCCGCCGCATCCTGCTGGTGCACGCGCACCTGGTTGCCGTTGGCGTCGTAGTCATACAGCGTGGTATTGCCGCGCGCGTCGGCCTGGCTGTGCAGGTCGCCGGCGGCGTTGTAGGTCCAGGCCAGCAGCTGGCTCTTTCCGGCCACCGGCGGCCCCTGCATGCTGGTCAGCCGGCCAAGGCTGTCGGTGGTGGTGACGCTCTGCTGGCGCTCCGGATCGGTGATGGTGATGCGCGACTGCCCGCCCACCGTGTCCCACGCCAGGCTGGTTACGCGCCCGAGCGCGTCACGGATGGTGGCCACGCGCCAGTTGTCGCCGACCAGCGTGTAAGTAAAATGCAGATCGATGCCGTCGGACTGGGTGACGCTGGCGACCCGGGTGCTGCGGCCATTGCTGTCGTCGTAGGTATAGCTGCTACTGAAGACCCTGCCGTCGGCAATGCTGCCATCCTGCGGCGACAGGTCGGTGCTGACCTTTGCCAGCCGCGCATGGGCGTCGTAGGCATAGCGGGTGCGCACTGTGCTCACGCCTGTATTGCTGACGGTGCGCACCTGGGTCAGCAGCGTGCCGCTGTAATCGAACAGCGTCTGTTCGCCGGACGCGCTGGTGACGCTGGCCAGCAAGTTGCCGGCATAGGCATAGGTCAGCGCATTGCCGTCGCTGTCGGCAACGCGCAGCAGCTTGCCGCACGACCCGGACCAGTCGTAGGTCTCGCTGGCGCCGGTGACGCCGTCGGTCCAGGTCCATGCGCCATTGCCGTCGTTGGCGGCAGCGTCATGCGTGAGCGTGTGCTGGCCGTCGGGGCTGACATAGCGCTGGCGCGCGGCGTCCCACGCATGGACTTGCTCGGCGCCGTCGCCGTCGGTGCGCCGCAGCGTGCTGCCGGCCGCATTGATGGCGCCGGCCAGCCCGCCAATGCTGCGATACAGGCCGATGCGCCAGTTGTCGGCATTGTCGTCGTCCAGCAGGCCCTGGCTGTTGTAGGTGCGCAGGATGGCGACGTCCGGGCCGCGGCCAAGCAGGATCTCGTCCTGCCGCTGCAGCACCAGGTTGCCGGTGTGCGCATTGACCACGGCGCGCATGCCGGCCTGGCCGAGCGCGGCGGCGTCGGCCTGCTGGCCGGGAATGCGCAATGCATTGCCGTCCAGACCAAGCCCGTTGCCCGAGACAAAAGCCACCATGCTGCCATCCTCCGAAGATCGTTGATCGGGGGAATGACTCTGGTGCGGCTAGCTGAAGACACCGGCTGCTGATGCGTTACGGGCACCGCTTGCGTGCTGCCGATATAGCCATTCCCGCCTCCAAGGTATCCAATCGCGAGGGGCTTTGGTATGGAAATGACAACAAATAGTGGGCGGGTAACGAACGCGAAGAATTTACATTCGAACAACGTTTTTAAGGGCGTTTATCGAAACAAATTGGAGGGATTTGTGGTGTGCTTGCGACGGTGTCGCCAATCGCAAACGCGCCGACAGCGCTGGCTATCGACGCGTTTGGGTTTTTTGAATCAGGCCGCTGTGCTCAGTCGTCGCCGAGCTTGAGCTTGCTGGGCATGCGCTTTTCAATCGCCCATTTCAGCAGGGCTGCGCTGCGATAAATGCCATGCGCGAATTTGCCGTAGGGCAGCGTCAGGAACAAGGCCATCACGGTCCCCAGGTGCACGGCCAGCAGCAATGCCATGGCCGAGGTATCGCGCAAGGCCAGCAGCGCCAATCCGGTAGCGCTGACCAGCAGCAGCAACAGGATGAAGCCACGATCCATCGGCCGCTGCTCGGCGTCGCCATGCAAGGGGTGGCGATGCAGGTTCAGCCATAACAATCCGGCCGGTCCGATCAATAGTCCAATGCCGCCGACCGTGCCCAGCACCACCGGCAAACTGAGCAGCGGATACGGCGCCGGCCAGGCCAACAGGTAGTGGTACAGCGTGGCGACGCTGGTGGAGGCAAAACACAGCATGAAGCCATAGAAGGTCAGGTGATGGAAGCGCCGCCGCATCAGCGTGAAGCGGTCGCTCTCTTCATTGCAGCCTTCGCCGTGGCCGCCGTCCAGGTATTTCAATCGCAAGGCGTCGTGGGCGGCTTCACCGACGGACTCGCGGTTGGCATTGCCGAGGAACTGCGGTTCGGTCACATTGCGCCAGAATTTGCGTACACCGATCGCCAGCGCCAGCACGGAAAAGCCGAAGGTCGCGCCAAACATCAGCACCAGCGTGTTGTGCGGGAACACGGCGTAAAAGTTGCCGGCCAGCGGCGCATGCCACAAGGAGCCCGACATCATTACCGCCAGCACCAGGAACAGCGCCAGTCCACCGGACAGCGCCAGCGCCACGGTCAGGCCGTTGTGCTTGTACAGCGCGCCCAGCGCAGCAGGCCAAGCATATTCCGCATAAGTCTGGACCCGCACCTTGGCCATCGCCTGCGGAATGTTGACGCCGAATTCATGCGGTGGCGCGTACTGGCACGCATGCAGGCAAGCGCCGCAGTTGTGGCACAGGTTGGCCAGGTAATGGACGTCGGCCTTGTTGAATTCCAGCCGGCGCGCCATGGCGGGAAACACGGCGCAAAAGCCTTCGCAATAGCGGCAGGCATTGCAAATCGTCAGTTGGCGGTCGACTTCGCTTTCGGCTGCCGTGGCCGCGCCGGGCGGTGCGATGCGGGCGGTGCCGCGGGCGTCGTCGAGCAAGGCTTCAAGCTGCTGCACGTTGTGCTCCTGCTGGTTGTTCTGTTGCGCTCGGCTGGCGTGCTGCCAGCGCGGCTTCGGTGCCGGCGATGCGGCCAAATGCGGTGCCGATCGCCATGCCCACGCCGGCGGTGTAACCCTTTCCGAGCACATTACCAGCCATCATTTCGCCAGCGACGAACAGGTTGTCGCTGGGGACGCCGGCAAAGTGCACGCGGGCGCGCTCGTCGATCTTCAGGCCCAGGTAAGTGAAGGTAATGCCGGGGCGCAGCGCGTAAGCGGTGAACGGCCCTTTTTCGATCGGCAGCGCCCAGTGGGTCTTGGCCGGCGTGAGTCCTTCGGTATGGCAGTCGTCCAGCACGTTATGGTCGAAGGTGCCGACCCGACAGGCGGCGTTGTACTCTTGCACGGTGCGCATCAGCGCATCCGGATCGATGCCAAGCTTGACCGCCAGCGCAGGCAAGGTGTCGGCTTTTACGCCCGGGAATACCGGCGGCATGAAACGTCCGGTGGCGTGGCTGTCGATGATGGAGTAACCGATCTGCGCCGGTTGATGGGCGACCAGCCGGCCCCAGATTGCATAGCGCTTGGGCCAGAAATCTTCGCCTTCATCGTAAAAGCGCACGCCATTGCGGTTGACCATGATGCCCAACGACACGCAGTCCACGCGGGTGCAGATGCCGCCGTCGTACAAGGGCGCGCGGGCGTCGATCGCCACGCAATGGCTTTGGGTCGGGTCGCCGATGATGTCGGCATTGGTGCCCATCATGAACTTGAGCAGCACGCCCATGTTGAAGCGGGTGCCGCGGATCAGGAAATTGTCGGCCGGCCATTCGCCGTTGATCTCGCCCCAGGCTTCACGCTGCCAGGCAATATTGGATTCAAAACCGCCGCAAGCCAGCACGCAGGTCTTGGCATGGATCCATTCCGGGCCGTCCTTGCCATTGATGCGGGCGGCGACGAAGCGGCCGTTGTCGAGTTGCAGTTCGTCCACCGGCGCGTCATAGCGTATCTGCACGCCGAGCGCTTCGGCGCTGCGGTAAAAGGCATTCACCAGGGCTTTGCCACCGCCCATGAAAAACGCATTGGTGCGCGCCACATGCAGCGTGCCCGACAGCGGCGGCTGGAAATGCACGCCATGCTTGCGCATCCAGTCGCGGCAAGTGGACGAGGCGCGGATCGCAACCCGCGCCAGCTTTTCATTGGTCAGGCCGCCCGTCACCTTGAGCAGATCCTGCCAGTATTCTTCTTCGGGATAGGCGTCCACCAGCACGTCCTGCGGCGCGTCGTGCATGCAGCGGATATTGCGCGTGTGCTGCGAATTGCCGCCACGCCAGTCGCGCGGCGCAGCTTCCAGCAACATCACGCTCGCCCCTGCTTCGCGAGCCATCAGGGCAGCGCACAAGGCGGCGTTGCCGCCGCCAATTACCAATACGTCCGGCTTCACGCAGGCACTCCTTTTTGATGTTGGCCGAGCAGATGCATCGGCAAGCGGCGGCACGACTATTTCGCTGCTTCCGGCGCCGGCGCGGTAATGTAGGTGCCGCGTCCGCTGGCGATCAGCGCGCCGGCTTCGTCATAGATCCGCGCTTCGCTGACGGAAAATTGCTTGCCGAACTTTATCACCTTGCCTTTGACAATCAAATTCCCGGGCTTTGCCAGCCGGTGATAGTCCACCCGCATGTCGATGGTGGGCACGGGCCGGCCGATGTTCTTGACCAGCGCGAAATCAGCGCCGAAATCGATCAGCGCAGCAAGGATGCCGCCGTGCGTCTGTGTCAGCTTGGGATTGGCAACCCACTCCGGCCGCCAGGTCGCTTTCACTTCGATCGAATCCTCACCCAGGTCGAGCACCTTCAGCCCCAGCCAGCTCAGGTAGGGACCGTTGTCGATGATTTGCTGCACTTCTTCCAGCGTCATGCTTGCTCCTTGGTTTTTTTCGTTGGCCGGCGGCTGCGATCGTGCAGCCGCGCGCCGTGCGCGATATGTGCCCTCAGGCGTCGGCCGCCTTCGCGGCTTCGCGCAATTGCTGGGCGCGTGCTTCCAGTGTGCGGCGATCGATCTTGCCCACGGTGTTCATCGGCATCGCATCGACCATATGCACTTGCCGTGGATACTGGTACGGCGGCGCGTTCTTCAGCGAATGCTGCTTGACGTCTTCTTCGGTCAGGGCCGAACCCTTGCGCTTGACGATGAAGGCGACCGGAATGCGGTGCTTGATGTCGTCCGGCACTGGCACCACCACGGCTTGCTCGATGTCGTCGTGGCGCTCCAGCATCAGCTCCACTTCCAGCGGATAAATGTTGTGGCCACTGGAGACGAACATGTCGTCGGAACGACCGATGAAGTAATACCAGCCGTCTTCGTCGCGGCGCAGGATGTCGCCGGTGTTGTACCAGCCATCCTTCAGGCGCTTGGCGGTTTCTTCGGGGTTGTTGACGTAGCCGTTCATCATGCCCGGCCCGCGCACATGCAGGGTGCCGAAGTTGTCGTCTGCGCCGCCAACCAGGCGGAATTCATTGCCCTTGACCGGCCAGCCGATCGAATGCCGCGGCCGTGGCACGGTCGGGTCGGGATGCGGACCAAATAACGCCGCGCTGACTTCCGTAATGCCGAAGATCTGCACGATGCCGGCCTTGGGGAACAGTGCCGCCACATCGTCGATCAGCACGTCGGAAGCGGGTGCGCCGCCCATCGTGGCCAGGCGCACATACGAATAGTCGTTGCCGGCCAGCAGGTCGCGCTGCTGCAGCATCATCGCGAAAATGGTTGGCACGCCGGAGACGATGGTGAGCCGGTAGCGGGCAATGTTTTCGACATATTTGCGGGCGTCGAACTTGCGCATCAGGATCACGGTCGAGCCGCCGACCAGCACGCACTTGATCGAGTTCATGCCGTGCTTGTGATACAGCGGCGCGGCAACGATCATGCGGTCGTCCGGACAAAAGTTGCGGTCGCGCGAGATGGTCTCGGCCACCCAGGTATGGGCCCGGTGCGACAGCATCGCGCCCTTTGGCCGGCCGGTGGAGCCGGAGGTATAGGCATGGAAAGCGACGTCGTTATATTCAGGCACGCGCGCAGTGAACGGACCGAAATCCTGGAACGCCTTGTAACCGGCATCGCTAGTATCGTCGAATTCGATCGAAGGAATATCGGCCGGGCACAGCGCGCGCAGCGCCGCTTCGGTAAAGATCAGTTTGACTTCCGAATTACGGATCACCCAATCGACCGTGTCCTTGGGCTGCAGCGTATTGATCAGCACCGGCACCACGCCGGCGCGCATGGCGCCGTAAAACACTTCCAGGAATTCAGCACGATTGCCCGACAACACGCCGATGCGCTGGCCGGGCTCAAAACCGCGCTTGAGCAAGCCACGTGCGACCGCGTCGCAGGCGTCGTTATAGGCCTTGTAGCTGATCTCGCGCGGCGCCTCGCCCGACAGGTCAATGATGGCCGGGCGCAGGTCGTTGCAAAAGTCCTGGCCGATGCAGCCGAGGTTCTTGTAGTGCGTGACAGGCGCTGCGGCGACATTGCCGGCGTCCGATGCGGATGTTTGATTGGTCATGGGCTCAGATCTTGATGATGACTTTGCCGAATACGCGGCGTTCGTCGAGAAGGCGCACGCCTTCTGCGGCCTGTTCCAGCGGCAGTACCTTGTCAATCACCGGCGCGAGCTGCTTGCTGGCGACAAAGTCGAGGCAGGCCTTGATGTCGTCCGGCACATACGCGCGGGAGCCGATGATGTCCATTTCGCGGAACCAGACGAAACGAATGTCGATCTCGCACAGGTGGCCCGCAGTCGAGCCGCAAGTCAGGATGCGGCCATTGGTCGCCATGCAGCGCTGGGTCGGGATCCAGGTGTCGCCGCCGGTGAAGTTGATGGCCACATCGACGCCCTTCTTGCCGGTGGCGGCCCAGACCGCCTTGGAGAAATCGGGGTTTTCGGAATAATCGATCACATGGTCGGCGCCCAGCTCTTTGAGCTTGCGCGCTTTCTCTTCGCTGCTGGTGCAGGCATAAACTTCTGCGCCGGCCATCTTGGCGAACTGCAGGCAGGACACGCCGACGCCGCCGGATGCGCCCAGGATCAGGACTTTTTCACCTTTTTTCAGGCGGCCGCGGGTGAACAACATGCGGTGTGAAGTGCCGTAGGCGATCGGCAGCGCTGCGGCGTCTTCAAAACTGACGCCATCCGGAATTTCGATCAGCTGGCGCTGGTCCACGGCGATGAATTCGCACAGGCCGCCGTTGCCGTTTTCACCCAGCACACCACCTTCGGGGAAGCGCGGGAACAGCACGACTTTCTTGCCGATCCAGTCTTTGGACACGCCCTCGCCCACTTCACGCACGATGCCGGCAATGTCGCCGCCCGGAATGCGCGGCATTTTGGTGGGCATGTCCGGCATGCCATGCAGCACGAATACGTCCATGTAATTCAGGCCGCAAGCCTTGACTTCGACGAGTGCCTGGTTCGCTTGCGCCACCGGTACCGGCCATTGGTCGAGTTTCATTTGCTCGACGCCGCCATGCTGCTGGATGGCGACTACTCTCATCGTCGTTGTCATAGATTCTTTCACTGGTTGGTTTTGCGCCCCTCTGGCCGGCAGGGGGGTGATGATCACCTGCAATGGTAAGAGTGGCGTTTATCGAAAACAAATAGTTAGTTTTGCTGGATTGTTCGCCCAACGCGATGAATCCGGCCGTTTGCTAGGCCTGCACCGGTTCGGCCAGCGCCAGGCGCGCCATCTGCAATGCGCCTTCATACGATTTGGCAGCGGCAATGAACAGGCCGTTATGGCAAAACTGCGCATCCGGCACGCCAGTGACGGCAGCCAGTTCGGCATCGCGCAGACCGGCCCAGGCCGCCGGCAAGTCGCGCCGCGCCTCGAAGGTCTCCGGATTGGAAGGCACCGCATGCAGCATGTAGCGATCTTCACTGATGCTGTGGCTGATCACGAACAGCACGCCAGGCATTTCATTGCGCACCACCGACGCCCACGGCAAGGACGCATTGTCGATCAGCAGCAGCAAGCCATTTTCCAGCACCGTGGCCTGGCGCACGCGCTGCACCGCCGTCAGGCCGCCAATGCGGTACTTGACGGCATTGACGATGATGTCCTTCATGAAGCCCAGCGCCATCCGGAAGCGCGCCATGCGCAGGGCCTCGATCGCGGCCGCGTCGCCGGCCTGTTGTTCATCCAGCCAGTTGGGGTTGAAGCCGGAGATCACGGCCGACAGGCCATAACCGCCCGGCGCACTGCGCGCCGCCCCGGTGTCGGACATGTCGAGATACTGGACCAGGTCGGTATCGATCGCTTCGGCAATATGCCGCGCCTGCTCGGCCGTCACCGCAAAACCCGGCACCTGCTGGGCAATGCGCGACACGCATGCCGGCCCCTGCTGCTTCCACACCAGCCCGGCGCTGGCATACACCACGCCGGACGGCCGGGCGCCGCGAAAGCCCTTCTGGTGATGATCAAATCGACCGGCCTGCGGATTCCATTCGCCGCCGACATCGACGGCGAAATCGGCGCGCGCGATCACGGCCTCGTCGCGCGAGCGCACCAGTTCACTGTCGGGGAACAGCAGCATCAATGCGGCGACGCCCCAGATGTCGTCAGCGTGGAATTTTCCGGAATGGGTGGCAATGATCATCGGCGAGCAAATCGTTTAGCGGGCACAAGGCCCTGGAAAAATGGGTAAAAAGCGGGAGAAAAATCGGATAAACCGAATAAAACCGGACAAAACCGGAAGACCGGCTGGATCAGGGTCTGGTTCGATGGCCATGCCAGCGATGAACCTGACCTGGCAGATCGACCCCGCAGGCCGCCAGGCGTGCTGGCATTCAACCGTCTTCGGGCGGCGGCGGCTCGGTCCGGACAACCCGGGTGACCAGCAACTGATCGATCCGGTTGCGATCCATGTCGACCACCTCGAAGCGGAAATCGTCCCACTCGAAATACTCCGACACATGCGGAATCCGGCGCAGCTGGGTCAGCACGAATCCAGCCAGCGTATGGTAGTTGGCTGCCGATTCGTCGGGAAAGCGTACATCGGTCTGCAACAGGTCACGAAAACGGTCCAGCGAAACGCCGCCATCGATCAGCCAGGAACCATCGTCGCGCTGCACGGCATCGGCTTCATGAGCCTCGTCCATGACCGTGACGTCGCCCACCAGCGCGCTCATCACGTCCGACAGCGTGACCATGCCTTCGATCTCGCCGTACTCGTCCACCACCAACGCCAGCTCGGCGCGGTTCTTCTTCAGCGTTTCCAGCAAGTCCATTCCCGACAGCGACTCCGGCACGAACAGGGGCGGGCGGGCGACGGCGGCAATGTCGATACTGGCCAGGGAATTGTTGCGGATCGCCTGTTCGAACAAATCGCCAGCATGCACGATGCCCACCAGGTTGGACATGTCGCCGCGGTACACCGGAAAGCGGTTGTAGTGACTGTCGGCGATCTTGGCCAGCAGGTCCAGCACCGGTTCGTCCAGGTCAAGGAATTCAAGGTCGGCGCGCGGCGTCATCAGCGCGCCCAGGCGCAGGTCGTCCAGGCGCAGTGCGCGGGTGACCATGTCGTGCTCGGATTTTTCAAACAGGCCGGCATTGGTGCCTTCGCGCAGCATGCCGGCAATTTCTTCCTCGGTCACCTGGGTGTCGCGCGTATGGTGCAATCCGAGCAAGCGCATGATGAACTCGGTCGTCACCGACAGCACCTTGACGAACGGCGCCATCATGCGCGACAGCCACTGCATCGGCCCGGCGACGATCATCGCCACGGTTTCGGGATACAACAAGGCAATCCGTTTGGGCACCAGCTCGCCCAGGATGATCGACGCAAAGGTAATGCCGATCACGACGATGCCCAGCGCCAGTTCGCGCGCATAGGGCGCAATCACCGCCAGGGAGGCAAGCTGCGGCGTCAATTGGGCAACCAGCGACGCCTCACCGAACGCACCGTTGAAAATGCCGATCAGCGTGATCCCGACCTGGACCGTGGAAAGGAAATGATTGGGACTGTCCGCCAGTTGCAGCGCTGCGGCTGCACCGCGGCTGCCATTCTCGGCGAGTCTTTCCAGACGAATTCTTCGGGACGAAACCACCGCCAGTTCAGACATGGCAAATACGCCGTTCAGGAGTATCAGGCCAAGGATGATCAGTATGTCCACAGGGGTGAACCACCCGGTTGCCCGTCAGTTCGTGTGTTTATAGGGGGTCTATTCTAACCGCTGGAGACCGGAAAATCGCCAATCGCAGGCCACGGACGGCCTTATGCGGGGTGAATGGGCGGTAATGCCGGGGGAATGCGGGGGAATGACGGGACGAAGCAGGCCCGATGCCGCGGCCGCAGCGATCCCGGTCATGAGCTTGGACAATTCCATCTTGGTGTGCTGCGATTTTTGCAATGGCTTGCCGGGCAGCATTAACAATCGCGAGCAATGTAAACACAAATCTGGTCGGCGATTGACGCCAACCCGAGTATGCCGTCCTCAGCAATTTAACCAAGAGGACGGTAATGAAGTTTGCAACAACAGCAGCATTGGCACTGGCGATATCTGTAGCACTCGGCGGTTGCGGCGGCGGGGGCGGGAACACCCAGGACGACGCGCTCAGCGCAGGCAGCACCGATGTTTTCAGCGTTCCGGAAGGCGTGTGGGGCGGGACATTCGACAAAGGCAGTTTCACCGCGTACCAGGCACTGGTGCAGGAGGACGGCACCTACTGGGTCGCATACGGGAACGTGGCCGCCAACACGTTCGCCGTGTCCGGCTTCATGCAGGGCACGGGCATCGGCAAGAATGGCACGTTCAACTCATCGGACTTGCGCAACTATGGCGCGGGCGGTATCTGGACCAGTGCTTCCCTGAACGCCAGCTTCGTGCCGGGCGCCAGCTGGAACGGCTCGGTAATCACCAATCTCGGCACAGTCGGCTTCAACGGCACACCGGGCACCGCGTTCAATTACAACACGCCGGCAATTCCGGCCAATATTGCCCACACGTGGGACATGCATCAGCTCAATGGCACGGCAACATCCGTCAACATCACGGCTGACGGTGTGCTGACCGGCACGGCGGGAACGTGCACCATTACCGGCACCGTAGTGCCAAGCGCAAGCGGAACAAACCTGTATGACGTGACGACCCAATTTGGCGCCTCGTGCCTGCCGGCCAATACGACGGGAACCGGCATCGCCATCTGGCAGGCGATTCCGAACAGCGAGAAAGCACAGTTGATTATTGCCGCTGTCGCCAGCGACAGGTCCGCAGGCATGGCACTGATCGGCAACCGATAATCCGCCAACAGCCAGCGCACGGCGGGGCTAATCCAGGCCCGCCGTGCGCGGGCCGTCGGATAATATGCCCATCGATGGGCGAGCAATCAAAGCAGCGTATCCGGCATGCCATGCAAGCCAATCACACCCTCCCCGCCAATATGGATCAGCGCTGCAAACCCATAATCATCCAGGCGCCAGGCACATTAATGCATGCGAGAGTCAGTACTGTGGGACAAGGCTTGAGTCGGCCGAAACTGCAGCTTCTACAAAGCCATTAGCGTCCCCACGGGTAAAACACTAAGGAAAGTAACTGGAGCGGGTTGGCTGATCCACTGAGAAAAATCACGCCTTGCCGATTCCCAGCGTGAAATGGCAACCCGGATTGTTCGAGAGCTCGAATCGAGTTGCCTTTCGAGGCACGGTTAGCCAAATGGGTTTTAGCGCCTTTTTCTTTGGTGACTTTCTTTTTGGCGCCGCCAAAAAGAAAGTTACGCGCCCGCGGGGGCGCACACCCCGCTTAAC
>NZ_JAUSNH010000034.1 GCF_030645335.1 Lacisediminimonas sp.
CATCCATCGTATGCTCGCTGATCTCGGTCACGATTTGCACATTTTCAAGCGCAGACAGGCTCGGAATCAGGTTATAAAACTGGAACACGAAGCCGACATGCTCACGCCGGAACTTCGTCAGTGCGGCATCGCCCGCATGGGTCAGGTCATGGTCGAGATACCTCAGGGTGCCGGCAGTGGGCGTATCGAGTCCGCCAAGTATGTTCAGCAAGGTCGACTTGCCGCTGCCGGAGGCGCCGAGCAGGACCAGGAATTCTCCGCTGTGCAGTTCGAGGTTGATGTCGACGAGGGCCCGCACCTCCACTTCGCCCATCAGGTAAGTCTTGGTCACGCCGCGCAGCGAAAACACGGAAAGCGGCGCCGTAACAGGCGCGCTGGACACGTCGTAATCTGGACCTGGAGGCGGACCTGGCATGGATGGCTCGCATGGACTGCTGGATTGGACTGGCGTTTCGCGTAATCGGTGGCGGGCTTGCATTACCATTCTGTCACGCTGGCGAGCAGGCAATTGGCTTGGCCTCAACAAACCCGGTTACCATTGCCACGCTGCAAGGTACTCCTCCTTACCGGCGCCTTACCGCCGCATCACCCCATGGCGGCATCCGCGCCGCCATGTTTGCCAAAGGTCGTGCATGTCTGAAATGTTTGGCTTGAACGCCTATTCGCCGCAAGAGATCGCGACCAGGGTCGAGTCGGCCGGCGTTGCCAAGGCGCGCTTGCCGCTGCTGTCGCTACTGATGCTGGGCATTCTGGCGGGCGCTTTCATTGGCCTGGGCGCGGTCTTTTTCGTGCTGGTGCGCTCGGACCCCATGCTCGGATTTGCGGCAAAGCAAATACTCGGCGGACTCGCTTTTTCGCTCGGACTGATCCTGGTGGTGGTGGCCGGCGCTGAGCTGTTCACCGGAAACAACCTGCTGGTGATTGCCCGCGCCCATCGCAGGATCAGCACCCTCGACCTCCTGCGCAACTGGACAATCGTCTTTGCCGGCAACCTGATTGGCGCCGCCGGCCTGGCGCTGCTGGTCTACCTGGCGCGCCATGCGGACATGAACGATGGCGCGATTGCCCGCGAATACCTGGCGATTGCCGCAGCCAAGACATCCTTGCCGTTCTGGACCGCTTTTTTTCGTGGTGTACTGTGCAATGCATTGGTGTGCCTGGCGGTGTGGATGGCAATGGCGGGCCGCAGCGTGACCGACAAGGTGGTCGCGATCATCTTTCCGGTTTCGGCATTCGTTGCCGCCGGTTTCGAACACAGCGTCGCCAACCTGTACCTGTTCCCGCTGGCGCTACTGTTGCAGGAACTCGGTCCCTTGCCGGCGGAACACGTGATCACCTGGGCCGGCGTATTCAAAAGCATGGCCGCCGTTGTGCTGGGCAATATTGCCGGCGGCAGCGTACTGGTGGGCATGGTGTATTACATGATCTATATTTATGCCGACCAGGGTCGGGACAAGACGCAGGACAATCTATCGGCGCGCGAATGACGCCCAATCAACCATGGACATAAAATGACCGAGCCGCAGAAGAAAAAACCCTTCTCGATGATCCGCGAATTCCACCTGGCGGACTGGTTCACGCTGGGCAACGCCGTTTCCGGCATCGGCGCACTGTTCGCCACGATGCGCTTTCTCACCAGTGGCGACGTCCGGCATGTGTTGCTGGCTGCGCTACTGGTATTCATCGCCTTGTTGTTCGACATCCTGGACGGCCGCATTGCGCGCTGGCGGCAACGGGCCTCGATCCTCGGACGGGAACTCGATTCGCTGGCAGACGTGATTTCATTTGGCGTCGCGCCCGTGATCATTGCCTATGCCTGCGGCATGAACGGCTTCTATGACCAGGTCTTGCTGGCGTATTTCGTTGCCTGCGGCGTGTCCCGTCTGGCGCGCTACAACGTCACTGCCGAAGAGCTGTCGCAGCAGACCGGCAAAGTGACCCACTTCGAAGGAACGCCGATCCCGACCTCGATCGTGCTGGTGCTGATGCTGGGCGTGGCGGCCTATTACGGCGCCATCGGTGACAACCTGTGGTTCGGCGCGATCTCGATCGCCGGCTTCACGCTGCATCCGCTGACACTGGTTTTCGGGCTGTCCGGCAGCCTGATGATCAGCCGCATCCGGATCCCCAAGCCATAGGCGACAAAATTGCGGCGGCCGCTGGGGGCGCGCCGCCGATGCATGACCGGTTGATTGCCGTACCCAATTTGCAAGCCGGGTGTCAGGCCCGTGCGCTGATCCACTTATCAGAAGGAGATTGACCATGATGCTGCCTATCCAGACCTTCGACTCGGTGTCGTCCACCTATACCTATCTGCTGGCCGACCCGGCGGCGGGCGAAGCGGTGCTGATCGATCCGGTCGACCAGAAATGGGAACGCGACCTGGCGCAATTGAAGCGGCTCAATCTTCGCCTGGCCTGGGTAATTGAAACCCATGCGCATGCCGACCACATCACGTCGGCCGGCAAGCTGCGCGAAGTCACCGGCGCCAAGGCCGCTTGTCCGGCCGGTTGCGGCATCACGCCGGCCGACCTGCAACTATTCGATGGCGATGTGATCCGCTTCGGGCGCGCCGAGGAAATCAAGGTATTGCATACGCCCGGCCACACTGCCGGCAGCATGTGCTTCACCTGGCGCGGCAATGTGTTTACCGGCGACACGCTGCTGATCGACGGTTGCGGCCGCACGGATTTCCAGAGCGGCAGCGCCGAGGAACTGTACGACAGCGTGACCGGGCGCCTTTTCACGCTGCCGGAAGAAACCCTGATGTGGCCCGGGCACGACTACAAGGATCGTTCGGTGTCCACCATCGGCTGGGAGAAGCACCACAATGCGCGGCTGACCGGGCGCGACAAGCAAGGCTTCGTCGAGCTGATGAGCAAGCTCGACCTGCCAAAACCGAAGATGATCGACGTTGCCGTGCCGGCCAACCAGAACCTGGGTTTGCCGCAGGGCGTGTAATGCCTGCGCCGCCAGCGCCACAGCCGATGCGGCTGGCGCTGGCCGTGCTTGCCGCGCTTGCGCTGCTCAGGCCAGCTTTGCCGCCAGGTAGGACAGCAGCCGGTTGAGCGTACTCAACTGCCGGTAGTCCGCTTCCGGTATGTCGACCTGCAAGCGCTGATGCAGACGCACCAGGAAATTCAGCCAGTCCATCGAATCCAGGTCGACCTGGTCGCGCAAGGGCGCGTCGTCCTGCAAGCTCGCTGGCTCGACTTCCGGCGCAATGGTCCTGAGCGTTTCCAGCACCACCTGACGCAGCATCTCCCGATCCATCCTGCCTCCTCAAAGCTGTGAGGGTTGCTGCAACAATGCACCGATCCGGGCCAGGAACAGCGCCCCCCGATGGCCATCCGACACCCGATGGTCGGCCGCCAGCGTGGCAGTCACGGCAGGCACGATGCGAATCACCTCGTCCTCCACCCACACCCGCGGTGCAATGCGGCCAAAACCTACCAGCGCCACCTGCGGCGGATAGATCACGCCATGCACGGATTCGACACCGCGCTCGCCAAGATTGGTGACGGTAATGGTCGGATCCGATATTTCCGAACTGCGCAATGAGCCGGCACGGGCGCGCCCGACCAGGTCGTTGAGCGCGGCCATCAGCTCGTCGAGCGTCTTTTCAGCAGCGTCGTGCAGGGCCGGCGCAATCAAACCGCCACCGCGCAAGGAGATGGCAACGCCGACATGCACGCGGCCGCTGGGCCTATGCTCGCCGTCGATGAAAAAACCGTTCAGGTCCGGGAAGGCCAGCCCCGCGCGGGCAACCGCCTTGATCAGCAACACCGCCATCAGCATGCGTTGCGGCAATGCGCGGCTGGCATTGGTCTCGGCAAGCCATTGCTGTGCGCGCAACAGTGACACACTGTCGCCCAGGTAGTAATGCGGGATTTCCCGCTTCGAACGGCTCATCGTGGCCGCGATTGCGCGCCGCATCGCCAGCGCTGGTGCCGGCGCTGACGACACGCCCGGCGCTGCTGGCGTCGCCTGAACCGGCGGCGGCGCATGCTGCCGCTGCTGCGCGGCGCGTTCGACATCCTGCAATGTCAGCGCGCCATCCGGCCCGGTTCCGGGCAAGGCGTCGATATCCAGTCCAAGGTCCTGCGCATGCTTGCGGGCAGCGGGCGAGATCCGACGGCGCACAGGCGCGGGTGTGCCGCCGGCACTGGCGGCTGGCGCGCTGACTCCGATCGCCGGCGCTGGCGCCGCCTGCGCCACGCCAGGCGTCTTGGCGGGCAATGTCGCAGCGGCGACGGCCGCTGCATCGATCGCCTCACCCGGCCCGGCGATCATCGCCAGCGGCGTGCCGACCGGTATCGTCTGCCCTGGCTCCACCAGCAGGGAGGCGATGCGGCCGTCGTCCCAGATTTCGACATCCACCGCCGCCTTGGCCGTATCGACCACCGCCACCACCTGGCCGCGGCTGACGGTGTCGCCTGGCTTTACCAGCCACGACAGCAACTTGCCCTGGTCCATGTCGGACCCCAGCGAGGGCAACAGGAAGGGTTTCATGCGCGCCCCATGAGTTGCATCGCGGCGCGCACGATATCGGGCACCTGCGGCAGCGCCGCCTGTTCCTGCTGGCGGGCATAGGGAATCGGCACTTCCGCGCCGCAGACCCGCATGGGCGGTGCGTCCAGTTCATAGAACGCATGCTCGATCACGCGCGCACAGATCTCGGCAGACAGGCTGCCGCTTTTCCATGCCTCGTCGATCACGATGACGCGGTGCGTCTTGCACACCGCACTGACGATGGTGTCGGTGTCGAGCGGGCGCAGCACCCGCAAGTCGATCACTTCGGCGTCGATGCCGATGGCAGCCAGTTCCTGCGCCGCCGCCAGCGCCTTGGACACGCCCCCGCCATACGCAATCATGCACAGGTCCTGTCCGCTGCGCCGCACGGCGGCGCGCTCGATATCGCATTGCCAGCTATCGGGGGAATCAGGCAACTCATCCTCGCTGTTGTACAACTGCACGTGCTCAAAGATGATCACCGGGTCGGGGTCCGCCAATGCCGGCCCGAGCATGCCGCGCGCGTCGGCCACGGTCGCCGGCGCCAGCACCCTGATCCCCGGAATATGGGCATACCATCCTTCCAGGCTATGCGAGTGCTGCGCCGCCAACTGCCGGCCAGCGCCGGTGGCCATCCGGATCACCAGCGGCACACTGAACTGGCCACCCGACATGTGCCGCAGCGTGGCAGCGGTG
>NZ_JAUSNH010000139.1 GCF_030645335.1 Lacisediminimonas sp.
AAAAGGTGCCCAGGCGCATGAAGTGCAGCGCCTCGTCCATCAGCATGGTGCCCACCGTCACCCCGCGCGACAGGTGCGAGCGGAATTTGACCCATTCAAAAAACTGGCCCGGGTCGCGTTCAAAATGCCCGGCCTTGAGCATGCGGTTGACTTCCAGCCAGGTCTGGTTTTGTGTTTCCCAGGCTTCAGTGGTCAGCGAGCCGCGCACGGCGCGGGCGTTTTCGCGCGCGGCCTTCAGGCAGCTGACGATGGACGACGGGTTGCCTTCGTCCTTGACCATGAATTCCATCACCCGCTGCGGCGTGATTTCGCCATGCTTGGCGCCATAGGCGGGCAGCAGCTCGCTGATGGACAGCAGGCCCTGCCAGCCCACCTGGGCCACGGCGGCGGATTGAGGCAGCAACGACGTCTGGTAATTGACGTCCAGCATGCGTGCGGTGTTTTCGGCGCGCTCGGTGTAGCGCGACATCCAGAACAGGTGGTCTGCGGTTCTTGAAAGCATGTTGTTCTCCGGCGTCAGACCTCAAGGATCCAGGTATCTTTGGTGCCGCCGCCTTGCGACGAGTTCACCACCAGCGAGCCTTCGTTCAGGGCGACCCGGGTCAGTCCGCCGGGTACGACGGAAATGGTTTCGCCGGACAGGACGAACGGACGCAGGTCGATATGGCGCGGGGCGATCCCGGACTCGACGAAAGTCGGGCAGGCCGACAGCGCCAGCGTGGGCTGGGCGATATAGGCATCCGGCCTGGCGATGATCTTTTCGCGGAAGCACCCGATCTGCGCCCTGGTCGACGCCGGACCGACCAGCATGCCGTAACCGCCGGCGCCGTGAACTTCCTTCACCACCAGTTCGGGAAGGTGTGCCATCACATAAGCAAGGTCATCCTTTTTGCGGCATTGCCAGGTCGGCACGTTGTTCAGGACCGGCTCTTCGGAAAGATAGAAGCGGATCATGTCCTGCACATAGGGATAGATCGATTTGTCGTCCGCCACGCCGGTGCCTACGGCATTGGCCAGCGTGACTCGGCCTGACTGATAGACCGACAGCAAGCCCGGTACGCCCAGGGACGAGTCGGGGCGGAACGCCAGCGGATCGAGGAAGTCGTCATCGATGCGCCGATAGATCACGTCGACCCGCCGCGGCCCGCGTGTGGTGCGCATGTAGACGTGGTTGTCGTCGACGAACAGGTCCTGTCCTTCGACCAGCTCCACCCCCATTTGCTGGGCCAGGAACGCGTGCTCGAAATAGGCGGAGTTGTACATGCCGGCGGTCAGCACCACGACCGTCGGATCATCGACGCCCTGGGGCGCTACCGAGCGCAGGTTGTCCAGCAGCAGGTCCGGATAATGGGCAACCGGCGCCACCTTGTGGTGTTCGAACAGTTCGGGGAACAGGCGCATCATCATCTTGCGGTCTTCCAGCATGTAGGACACGCCCGAGGGGACCCGCAAGTTATCTTCGAGCACATAAAACTCGCCGCCGCCGGCGCGAACGATATCCACCCCTGCGATATGGGCGTAAATGTTCGACGCCACGGAAATGCCCTGCATCTCGGGCCGGTATTGCGCGTTGCGGAAGATCTGCTCGGCGGGCACGATGCCGGCCTGGATGATGTTCTGCTCATGATAGATATCATGGACGAACATGTTGAGCGCGCGTACCCGCTGCTTGAGTCCCGACTCCAGTTTCGACCATTCGTTTGCCGGGATGATGCGGGGGATGATATCGAACGGGATCAGGCGTTCGGTGCCGGCGTCGCTGCCATACACTGCGAAGGTGATCCCCACGCGCCGGAAAATCAGGTCCGCCTCGGCCCGCTTGCGCGACAGGGACACTGCGGTCTGCGCATGCAGCCAGTCGTGGAATGCCTGGTAGTGTTCGCGCGCGCCCTGGTTTTTGGCGAGCATTTCATCAAAAAATTCTGACATGGTTATTTCTGTTTTCGCACTTGGTTCGATAGTGTCTATCAAGAAATATGCCAGCAGTGCAAGGAATTTTCACGGCGCGCGCAGGTAGTCCACCAGGGCGTTGCTGCGCTCCGGGGGCGGCTTGGTGAGCAGGCTGATGACGACGATCGTGGCAAATCCGGCCGGCACGCCAAATACGGCGGCCGAATTGGCAGCAATGCCAAACCATTGGTTCAGTGTCGTTCCGCCCATTGCGGGGCTGGTGCCGAGCATGTAGGCCACGCACACGGCGAAGCCGGTGATGATGCCGGCGACCGCGCCGAATGCGTTTGCCCGCTTCCAGAATATGCCCAGCACCAGCGACGGGAACAGGGTCGAGGCCGCCAGCGAGAATGCCGCGCCGACCACCGACAGGATATCGCCCGGCTTGAGCGACGCGGCATACGCTGCCACCAGCGCCACCACCAGCAGCAACAGCTTGGAAACCGTTACCCGCTTCTGGGTCGATGCCGCGCGATCGATGGTCTTGTAGTAGGTGTCGTGCGACAGCGCATTGGAGATTGTCAGCAGCAATCCATCGGCGGTGGATAGTGCGGCAGCCAGCCCGCCGGCCGCCACCAGCCCGGAGACGACATAGGGCAAGCCGGCGATTTCCGGCGTGGCCAGCACCAGTATGTCCGCATCCAGCGAAATTTCTGCGAACTGCACGATGCCGTCGCCGTTGAAATCGACGATGCTAACCAGCGGATTGAGTTTGTCGATGTTGGCCCAATAACCGACCCAACTAGGCAGTTGGGCAAAGTCGCTGCCGACCAGCGAGGTCAGGATGTCGTATTTGACCAGCACGGCCAGCGCCGGCACCGCCGTGTACACCAGCATGATGAAAAATATCGACCAGAACACGGACTTGCGCGCTTCGGCGACGCTGGGCGTCGTGTAGTAGCGCACCAGGATATGAGGCAGTGCTGCGGTGCCCATCATCAGGCTCAGCACCAGGGCCAGGAAATTATTGCGCTTGTTGTCCGACGTTTCGCTGTCCGGCCCGGGGAAAGGCTCGGCTTGTCGGACTGGCGGCGCGGCGCGCGCCAGCGCGACCTTGCGCGCTTCGCCCCACACACGCCGCGCCTCCTCCGGATCTTTCGGGTAGGAGGCGGCCTCCCGCGCGGCGGCCTTGATTTCCAGCAGCGACGCGTTGTTCGATTTGAGTTCCTGCACCCGTTGTTGTGCGATCAGCCGGCCTTCATCCCATGACACGGGCAGCCGCAGGATCATCTGGTCATAGTCCTCGGCGCGCCGCTCGAACACCGCGCGCACCTGTCGTTCGCCCGGGTCGAGCACCAGCGCCTGCTCCTTCTCGCTCAGCTTGGCCAGGGTGACGCCATAGGCAATCTGCGGCACTGGCACGCTGGTGTGCTTTGCCGACAGCCACATCACCGGAATCAGGTAGGCGATCAGGATGATGATGTACTGCGCGATCTGGGTCCAGGTGATGGCGCGCATGCCGCCGAGGAAAGAGCAGACCAGTATGCTCGCCAGCCCGAGGAAGATGCCGACCGAAAAATCGATGCCGGTGAAGCGCGACGTGATCAGGCCCACGCCATAGATCTGGGCCACGACATAAGTAAAGGAAATTGCCACCGTCGCCAGCGCACCGACGATGCGTACGAAGTCGCCGCCGGACTGACCTGCATAGCGGGCAGCCAGGAAGTCCGACACCGTGTACTGGCCGAATTTTCGCAGGTAAGGTGCAATCAGCAAGGCAACCAGGCAAAAGCCGCCGGTCCAACCCATGATGTAGGCCAGGCCGTCGAAACCCTGCAGGTAAAGTCCGCCGGCCAGGCTGATGAAGGTGGCCGCCGACATCCAGTCGGCGGCAGTGGCCATGCCATTGAACACCGCGGGCACCCGGCGGCCGGCGACGTAATATTCGGTCACGTCCGAGGTGCGGCTCAGGAAGCCGATGCCTGCATACAGCACGATGGTCGAAAAAATGAACAGGTAGCCGATCCATATCCTGGGCAAGCCCTCCCGCTCCAGGAGCGCCAGTGAGGCCAGCAGCAGGATGAATCCGGCCGTGTACCACAGGTAGTATTTCGTCAGCCGGCCGGAAAAGCTGTTATTGGCCATCGTCGTTCCCGGCTTTGTATTGTGCATCGAGGCGATCCATCCACCAGGCATAGGCGCCGATGATGGCGACATAGGCCAATACCGAACCCTGCGCTGCCATGTAAAACGACACCGGCCAGCCAAATACGGTCACGCCGGCCAGTTCGCGGGCAAACCAGATCGACGACAGGGTCACGGCGAACCAGACCCCCAGCAGCAGCAGCGAAAATCGCTGCACCCGTTGCCAATGCCTTTGCCGGCGTTCGGAAGGGGTGCGCATTCAGGCCTTTCCCGTGGTGTCGTGGACACGGTCCAGCGTCATCGTCAACCTGAACAGGCTGCCCGGAAACTTCGGATCCAGGCTGCGCGGGTTATTGAAGACATCCATCTCTGCATCATGTTGCTGCACGATCTCGCGCACGATCGCCAGGCCAAGTCCGCTGCCCTCGGTGTGGCTTCCCAGGATGCGATAGAAACGCTCGAAGATATGCGAGCGTTCGGCCGGCGGTATGCCCGGGCCCGTGTCTTCCACTTCAAGGAAAGCGCGCGCCGCGCCCTCGTCGACGCGCACCCTGATCGTCACGGTCCCGCCGGCCGGGGTATAGCGCAATGCATTGTCGACCAGGTTATTGAGCAGCTCGCGCAGCATGGTCGCATTACCGTTGATCATGGCCGGGTGTCCCGGCTGTTCAAAGCCGAGGTCGATCTGGCGTCCCAATGCCGTCTGCACCCAATCCTGCACCACACTGCGCGCCATGCCCACCAGCTCGACCGGCGCAAACGATGTCGCCTGGGGCGGCTGGTTTTCGGCCCGTGCCAATGCCAGCAGCTGGTTCACCAGTCGCGTTGCGGTTTCCGAGCTTTTGGAGAGTTGCTCCAGCGAGCGATGGATTTCATCCGGGCTGGTCTGGCGCAGCGCCAGCTCGGATTGCATGCGCATGCCCGCCAGCGGCGTCTTCATCTGGTGCGCCGCGTCGGCGATAAAGCGTTTTTGCATTTGTATGCTCTGCGACAGGCGCTCGAGCAACTCGTTGAGCGAACCCACCAGCGGCGCGATTTCCTCCGGCACCTGGCCCGGTTCGATTGGACTCAGGTCATCCGCGCGCCGGGCCCTGATCCGTTGCTGCAATTCGGTCAGAGGCGACAAGCCGCGCGACAGCGCAAACCAGACCAGCGCCAGCGCGATCGGCAAAATCAGGAATTCCGGCAGGATCACGCCCTTGATGATCTGGTTGGCCAGGTGTACCCGCTTGTCGAGAGTCTCCGCAACCTGTACCAGCACCATGCGCTGCGGCAGCGGCCGCAGGATGCTGGGATGGGTACGGTTCAGGTCCAGGTAGGTGTAGGCGATCCGGACTTCGGTGTTGCGCATCATGTCGTTACGCAGTTGGACGGCCCACGGCTGGCGGTTTTCGTCGTCGGGCGGCAGCGGCATGTCATGGTCGCCATCGATCAGTTCGCCGTCCGGACTGACGATCTGGAAGAAGACATTGTCAATGTCATCGGCACGCAGGATATCCTTGGTCGACGTCGGCAGCACAGCGATCACCCGGCCGTCGGATTCCTTGACTTGCTGCGCCAGCACCGTGACGCGATCGTCCAGCGCCCGATCGAAGGGCTGGTTTGCAATCGACTTGGCGACCAGGAAGGTGACGGCGATGCTGATTGGCCATAGCAGCAGCAGCGGAACCAGCATCCAGTCGAGGATTTCGCCGAAAAGCGAACGCTGCATCGGCTCGGATTCGGCGTGGTCGGCCGGATTGAAAAATGGCGGTTCGCTCGCCGCGTGTGGCGTCTGGCCCGGAAGCGGCTGCTCCAGCGTCGCCGGCTGCGTAATGCGCTGCATGGAATCAGTTTGCCGCAGCAGGCGGCGGCGTCGGTGACGCCGGAGCCGGCGGCTCTGCGCATTTCTCCATGCAGTAGCCCAGCCCGCGCACCGTGGCGATGCGAACCCCGCTCGTTTCGATCTTCTTGCGCAGGCGGTGCACGTACACCTCGATGGCGTTATTGCTCACTTCCTCGCCCCATTCGCACAAATGATCGACCAGCTGTTCCTTGGAAACCAGCCGGCCGGTGCGCTGCAACAGCACTTCGAGCAAACCGATTTCCCGTGCCGACAGATCCAGCATCTGGTCATTGATATAGGCAATCCGGCCGACCTGGTCGAACGACAGCGGACCGTGGCGGATCACCGTGGGTCCGCCACCGGCGCCGCGGCGGGTCAGGGCGCGCACCCGGGCCTCGAGTTCAGACAGCGCAAACGGCTTGGCCATGTAGTCGTCAGCGCCCAGGTCCAGGCCCTTTACCCGCTGCTCGACTGAATCGTTGGCCGTCAGGATCAGGACTGGCAGGTGGGAATTGCGGGCCCGCAGCCGTCGCAGCACTTCCAGTCCCGACAACTTGGGCAGGCCGACATCGAGTATCAGCAGGTCGAAATCCTGTGTCGACAGTGCAAGGTCGGCCTCCTGGCCGTTCCGGACGCAATCGGTTGCGTAGCCGGACTGCCGCAGTGTCCGGGTCAGCCCGTCAGCAAGCACGCTGTCATCTTCGGCAAGCAAAATTCGCATAGGGAGGGGGAGGACGGGGCAGGGTGCAGGCTAGTCTATTGTGTTTCCCCCGGGGCAGCAAGGCGAAGGACCGCAGCCCTGAACGTGATTGCTTAGGCAAGCCTGCGTTCGTTCACCGGCCGCGTCAGCAGAGGCGACAAACCGAATGAGCCCCGCTACATTTCGCTTGCATTAATCACTGTTTGTTTATACAGTACCGATTGACTTGGCGGCGGGTATTGAGAAAACGATTTCGACCTGGCCGTTTGCCGGCACATTCACCAACAAAAACGCAGTAATCGCCTCGGAAAAGAGATCCCATGGAAGACAGAAAACCCCTTAATGCGTCGGAAAAGAGCAAGGCACTGGCTGCCGCCCTGTCCCAGATCGAAAAGCAGTTCGGCAAGGGATCGGTGATGCGCATGGCCGATGGCGCGGTGGCGGAAGAAGTGCAGGTGGTATCGACCGGCTCGCTCGGACTCGATATTGCGCTGGGCGTGGGTGGCCTGCCGCGTGGCCGGGTGGTCGAGATCTACGGCCCGGAATCGTCCGGCAAGACGACCCTGACCCTGCAAGTCATTGCGCAGATGCAAAAGCTGGGCGGCACCTGTGCCTTCATCGACGCCGAGCATGCGCTCGACACCGGCTATGCACAAAAGCTGGGCATCAATCTGTCCGACCTGCTGATTTCCCAACCGGACACCGGTGAACAGGCGCTGGAAATCACCGACGCGCTGGTGCGCTCCGGTGGCGTCGACCTGATCGTCATTGACTCGGTCGCCGCCCTGACGCCGCGCGCCGAGATCGAAGGCGACATGGGCGATTCCCTGCCTGGCCTGCAAGCGCGACTGATGTCGCAGGCGCTGCGCAAACTGACCGGCTCGATCAACCGGACCAACACACTGGTCATCTTCATCAACCAGATCCGGATGAAGATTGGCGTCATGTTCGGCAATCCGGAAACCACGACCGGCGGCAATGCGCTGAAGTTTTACGCGTCGGTGCGGCTGGACATCCGTCGCACTGGCTCCATCAAGTCGGGCGATGAAGTGATTGGCAGCGAAACCAAGGTCAAGGTCGTCAAGAACAAGATCGCGCCGCCGTTCCGCGAAGCGCACTTCGACATCCTGTACGGAGAAGGCACCTCGCGCGAAGGCGAAATCCTCGATCTCGGTTCGGACGCCAAGGTGGTTGAAAAGTCGGGTGCCTGGTATAGCTACAATGGCGAGCGTATTGGCCAGGGCAAGGACAATGCGCGCAACTACCTGAAAGAGCATCCGGCGCTTGCTTACGAGATTGAAAACAAGGTGCGCGCTTCACTGGGCGTGCCATTGTTGCCGCCACTGCCCGGCACCGTTACCGAGGCAGCGCCGAAGAAGGCGGCAGCCGCGCGCGAAGCCAAGGAAGCGCGCGAAGCCGAGTAAATGCATGCCCTGGTGCGCGCGTAGTTCGCGCGCATCGTTCATTCAACCAGGTATTGCCTCACCTATTCAATCGCGTTTTTGATCGCAAATTTGATCGCGTATCTGATCATTTCATCGACTTTGTCCAGCAGGCGATCATGACCGATGAACGGAACAATGCGTATGCCGGCGCCTAAACTGAGCCTCAAGGCGCGTGCCCTCGGCTACCTGTCGGCGCGAGAGCATAGCCGCATCGAGCTTGCCCGCAAACTTGGGCGGTATGCGAACGAGGACGATGACATCGATTCGCTGCTCGACCAGCTCGAGGCGGCGAAGCTCTTGTCCGATTCGCGGTTTTCCGAATCTTTGGTTCATCGGCGCGCAGCGCGCTACGGCAACCGGCGCATCCTTTCCGAGCTGCAGACCCACGGCCTGCAAGACGAGTCGCTGGCGCAACTGAAGATCGGGCTGGCGCAGGATGAAACGCAGCGAGCAAGGCAGGTCCTCAGGAAAAAATATGCCACAGCGCCAGCCGATGGGGCCGAGCGCGCCAAGCGCATGCGTTTCCTGATGCAGCGCGGATTCACCATGACGGCGATACGCGAAGCCATGCAAAGCTTCGCGGACGACCCGGACGAGCCATACGCCGACGCCTAGCGGTCCAACAAGCCCGCAAACGCTGCGGCAAAATCGAGACAAACCGGTAAAAAATCAGCGCCGCTTCCCTCATTCCGCCCCTGTGGGCTGTGCTACACTCCGAAGCTTTCCGGCGGGGTTGTTGCAGTTGCAATACTCTGCGCGCGGATTGCCGTACCGATCCTCCCGCCTCGCTTTTCCATCACGCATTCGTTGCCGCTGCCGCGGCCGTGTCGGTCTATGTCCTGTCTCCATCCGGCGCCAAGCGCCCGCACAAGAACACGCAACGCATCGCACTGCGCACATGGCGACGGTGAACGTGAACGTCTATCCTCCCTCCCCCTTCAATCAGCGTCTATAAGGAAGCTCGCATGAAAATCCATGAGTATCAGGGCAAAGAAATCCTCCGCAAGTACGGAGTGACCGTTCCGCGCGGCATCGCGTGCATGAGCGTGGATGAAGCCGTCAAGGCGGCCGAGCAACTTGGCGGCAAGGTGTGGGTCGTCAAGGCCCAGATTCATGCGGGCGGACGGGGCAAGGGCGGCGGCGTGAAGGTGGCAAAGTCACTTGAACAAGTGCGCGAATATGCGAATGCGATCCTCGGCATGCAACTGGTCACGCACCAGACCGGCCCTGAAGGGCAGAAGGTCCGTCGCCTGCTGGTTGAAGAAGGCGCGGACATCAAGAAAGAACTGTATGTCAGCATGGTCACCGACCGCCTGAGCCAGCGCGTCGTGCTGATGGCGTCGAGTGAAGGCGGCATGGATATCGAGGAAGTCGCCGAGAAACATCCAGAGCTGATCCACAAGGTGGAGATCGATCCGGGCACCGGCCTGACCGATGCCGACGCCGATGCAATCGCCGCAAAAATCGGCGTGCCGCCGGCCTCCATTGCCCAGGCGCGCGCCATGTTGCAAGGTTTGTACAAGGCATACTGGGAGACCGATTCCTCGCTGGCGGAGATCAACCCGATGATCCTGACCGGCGACGGCAAGGTCATCGCGCTGGACGCCAAATTCAACTTCGATTCCAACGCCTTGTTCCGCCATCCGGAAATCGTCGCCTACCGCGACCTCGACGAAGAAGATCCGGCCGAAGTCGAAGCCTCGAAATTCGACCTCGCCTATATTTCTCTCGATGGCAATATCGGCTGCCTGGTCAACGGTGCAGGATTGGCCATGGCCACCATGGACACCATCAAGCTGTTTGGCGGCGAGCCTGCAAACTTCCTCGACGTCGGCGGCGGCGCCACTGCCGAGAAGGTCACTGAAGCATTCAAGATCATGCTCAGGAACCCTGAGCTGAAAGCCATCCTGGTGAACATTTTCGGCGGCATCATGCGCTGCGACGTGATTGCCGAAGGCGTGATCACCGCTTCGCGCGCGGTTTCGCTGGCGGTGCCGCTGGTGGTCCGCATGAAGGGAACCAACGAAGAAATCGGCAAGAAGATGCTGGCCGAGTCCGGCCTGCCGATCATCGCCGCTGACACGATGGAAGAAGCCGCGCGCAAGGTTGTCGCGGCTGCCCAAGGTAAATAATCGCAAGGAACCAATATGTCGATCCTGATCAACAAAGATACCAAAGTCATCACCCAAGGCATTACCGGCAAGACCGGGCAGTTCCACACCCGGATGTCGCGCGAGTACGCCAATGGCAGGAACTGCTACGTGGCCGGCGTCCATCCCAAGAAGGCCGGAGAAGACTTCGAAGGGATCCCGATCTACGCATCGGTCAAGGATGCCAAGGCACACACCGGCGCGACCGTTTCCGTGATCTATGTACCGCCGGCGGGCGCAGCAGCGGCCATCCTGGAAGCGATTGAAGCGGAGCTGGAGCTCGTGGTGTGCATTACCGAAGGCATCCCCGTGCGCGACATGCTGGAAGTCAAGGATCGCATGAGCAAGACCAACAGCAAGACTTTGCTGCTGGGTCCGAATTGCCCGGGCCTGATCACGCCGGACGAACTCAAGATCGGCATCATGCCTGGCCATATCCATCGCAAGGGCCGCATTGGCGTGGTTTCCCGTTCCGGCACGCTGACCTATGAAGCCGTGGCGCAAGTGACCGCGCTGGGGCTGGGACAGTCATCCGCAGTGGGCATTGGCGGCGATCCGATCAACGGACTCAAGCACATCGACGTGATGCGCATGTTCAACGACGACCCGGACACCGACGCTGTCATCATGATCGGTGAAATCGGCGGCCCGGACGAGGCAAACGCGTCCTACTGGATCCGCGACAACATGAAAAAGCCCGTGGTGGGCTTTATCGCTGGCGTCACGGCGCCGGCCGGCAAGCGCATGGGTCATGCCGGTGCGCTGATCTCGGGTGGCGCCGACACAGCCGACGCCAAGCTGGAAATCATGGAAGCCTGCGGCATCACGGTCACGCGCAATCCTTCCGAGATGGCGCAATTGCTCAAGAAGATGCTGTAACAGACCTCGACGCGGTTCACCGGGCGGCAGTCAGGGAAGGCAGCGATGGACTTGCTGCCTGTGCTGCATGAGCGCCCGGGGCACACGCGTCGCGATTGATTTGCGGGGAGCTTTGGCTCCCCGACCATTTTCTGCTCCCGCCCTGGATCGCCCATGGCCACACGTTCGCTGCAACGCATGCAATCCGCCTTTGCCACCGATGTCGGGCGCGTTCGCGCGCACAACGAGGATGCGCTGGCGGTCAGTGCCGAATACGGCCTGGCGATTGTCGCCGACGGCATGGGCGGCTATAACGCCGGCGAAGTCGCCAGCGGCATCGCCACCGCCTTGCTGAAGGAGGCACTGGAGCAGCGTTTTCGGCGCGAACCGGCTTTGCTGGCCCTGCCCGCGCGGCGCATCGAAAAGCTGCTGGCCGACGAAATCCAGCATGCCAACGCCTCCATCTACGCCGCCGCCTGCCAGGAGGCTGGCTACAAGGGAATGGGCACGACGCTGGTGCTGGCGCTGCTGCGCGAGCGCGATGTGGTCATTGCCCACATCGGCGATTCGCGCGCTTACCGCTTCCGGGATTGCCGCCTGGCGCCACTGACACGGGATCACTCGCTATTGCAACAGCAGCTCGATGCCGGACTGATCACAGCCGCCCAGGCCCGGGCCGGCAAGCAGAAAAACCTGCTGACCAGGGGCATGGGGGTGGATCCCGAGGTCGACGTCGACGTCCGCACGCATGGGCTGCTGCCCGGCGACCTGATCCTGCTGTGCACGGACGGCTTGACCGATGAGTTGCCCGATTCGGTGATCGAGCTGGTTTTGACCGAAGCCGAACCGGACCTCGATGCCGCCTGTGGCGAACTCACCGCCCGTGCCAATGCCGCCGGCGGCGCGGACAATATCACGGTGCTACTGGCGGGGCGCCCGCTTGCCGGCGGTGAACAAAGCCGCTGGCAGCGTCTGCTCGTGTGGCTGGGCGAACGACTGGCGCTTTCGCGCTGAACTGGCGGCGAACCGGGCGCAAGCCAATCGCAAACCGAACGCGCATTGACTGATATCCGGCTGCAAAGTGACACGAATGGGCAGTTAACTGACACTTTTTGTCAGTCGCTCCGTGCCAAACCGCCAAAAAGCACTCCAACCTGCCCGATTTTCCACTGGCACGTGGATTGCTCCAGAGAAACTTAGACAGAGTCGTCTGTCCATATCAAGGGAGATTCAAATGCAATCCGTAAAAATGATCAAACGTGTACAAAAGGGCTTTACGCTGATTGAATTGATGATCGTTGTCGCGATCATCGGTATCCTGGCTGCTGTCGCCATCCCGGCGTACCAGGACTATGTAACCAAGGCAAAAGTCGCCAAGGTCGCTTCGGCTGTCAAGGCAGTCCAGACCGCAGTTGCGCAATATGCACAGGAAAATGGCGGCACCATCGCACTGGCTTCGGCCGACAACTGGACATCGCTGGGCCTGTCGGCTGCACCGACGGCAACTACTGAAGTCAGCAGCGTTGGACTCAGCACTGCCGGTGTGATCACGGCCAACGTTGCCGCAGCAGTCAGTGGCACCGCCTGTACCATCACCTTCACGCCAGCCATCGGCACCACGGCCGTGACCTGGGCTGTGGCCACTACCTGCGCTGCGCCAATACCTGGCATCGTCGCCAAGTGGAACTGATCTAGCGTTTCACAAGCCCCTCCTCGGAGGGGCTTTTTTTATTCCCAATGCACACACACTTCCTGGCCTGGCTGAAAGATCGCAATCGCGGCTATTGCCTGTTGCTGATCGGCGCTGTGCTGGCGCTGTACCTTCCGTATCTTGCCAATCCGTTTTTCTTTGACGACATCGCCTTCTTCAGCAGCGTGCGCTATCCATACGGGGTGTACAGCGACCTGCTGAAGCCGCGGGCAACGCCCTACAACAGTCTGCTGTTGACACTGCAATGGTTCGGCAGCGACCTTCCCCATGCTTATCGCCTGGTCGATGCGGTATTGCACGCGGCCACCGCCATCGCGCTGTTCGTCTTCCTGCGCAGCTTGTTGCGGCACACTTGCGATCAACGCACGCAGCAAGGAACGCTCGACTTTGCCGCTGCCGCTGCGGCCTTGCTGTTCGCCCTGCACCCGGTGGCCAGCTATGCCGCCGGCTACATCATCCAGCGCAGCATCGTGATGGCGACATTGTTTGCGCTGCTGTCGCAATGGGCCTATCTGAATGCCCTGGTCACAGGCAAGCGGCGCTGGTTGGTCCTGACGGTACTGGCCTATTTTTTCGCCTGCTTTTCGAAAGAACACGCGGTGTCCGTGGCACTGTTGATCGCTGCCATCACTGTGTTGATGCGGGCACGCCTGCGCGCTGTTTTGCCCGCCACATTACCTGCCTTGCTGTTGCCATTGCTCGTGACGGCGCTATCCATGGGCGTCGTGGCGGTGCTTGTTGCGTTGCGTGTGCGCGGCGTCGTTGGCACGACCTATGAACCGATGGCAGCGCATGCCTTCGCACAAAGCGGTGTGCCGGATGTTCAGCTAAGCCATCCATTGAGCATCGTTACCCAGGCCGGCCTTTACTTCAAGTACCTGATGCTCTGGCTGATGCCGAACCCGGCCTGGATGTCGGTCGACATGCGATCCGTATTCCTCAACAGCCTGACGCAATGGCAGGCATGGGCCGGCGCACTCGCTTTCCTGCTTTACGGCGGCGTAGCGATGCGCATGCTGTTTGCCCGCGGCACAGTCGCGCTGGCCGGCTTTGGCTTGTTGTCCCCCTGGCTGATGTTCCTGGTCGAGTTTTCGGCCGTCCGGGTGCAGGAAGCTTTCGTCCTTTACCGCAGCTATCTGTGGATGTCGGGCCTGATGCTGCTCGCAGCGCTGCTGATGGTCCGGCTGCAACAAGTGCTGGCCAAGCGCGGATGGTCCCGGCCCTGGGTCCGGCTTGGTGTGCTGCTGGTCTTGCTGGCTGTCTTGGTGCCTGCAACGCGCAATCGGCTCGATGTCGCGTCCGACACCTGGCGGCTTTGGGATGACGCAGCAAGGATGCTGGATGGCGATGCCGTGCCTGGCGCGGACCGCATCCTTTACAACCGCGCCAATGCAGCGCTGGTCGCCGGCCGCCCGGCAGATGCGATATCCGACCTCAACCGCGTTGCCCGGCTCAGGCCCGAACTGTTCCAGGTGCAGCAGGCGCTCGGCTATGCGCATTTCGCCAATAATGATTTCAGCAAGGCAGAGACTGCCTTTCGGCAAGGCCTCACGCAACAGCCTGGCAATGCAGTGCTGCTGTATGCGCGCGCCATTGCGCTGGCGCGACTCGGCCAGATGCGCGAATCGCGCGAGGACATGGCTGCAGCCTGCGCGGCGCAGCACATGCTTGCCTGCCTGGCGTCGGCCAGCATGCAGGTAAAGGGCAAGCAGCCAGGCGTCCGACAGCGCGAGTGAGCCGCAATACCAGCGCGTGCGGCACTGTCCACGACCATCCCGACAGTGCACGAAAGCCTGGCAGTTAATATGGATGATGGATAATAGCCCCCCGGCCCAACCTGTTCTTCGCTTGATGAACCTCCTCTATCTCTGCCACGCCAACCGCCGCCCCGTCGGCGGCATCAAGGTCATTTACAAACTGGCAGAGCTGTCCGACACCCTGGTCGGACCCGGCAGCGAGGCCTTCGTCCTCCATCCAAACCATCCCGGCTTTCGCTGCACCTGGTTCGATGCGAACGTCAAATTCCGCAAGACCTGGTTCGGCCTGCAATGGGCAGGCAAGCCGAGCTTGTCGAAGATTACGGACCAGTTCGATCCGGCTCATGACTTCGTGGTGATCCCCGAACTATGGGTGCGCAAGTACGGCGTGCAGCTGGCGCGGTTGGGCGTGCCGTATGCGATCTTCGTGCAGAACGGCTACCTGGTCGGCAACGGCAAGCGGGAAGACCTGGAGCTTGCGTACCGCAACGCCAAAGTGATCCTATCGGTCTCGGAAGACACTTCCAACTGCATCGCGATGGCATTCCCGCATGCGCGGGAAAAAATCCAGCGCATCCATCTGTTCGTCGATGCCGCCAGGTTCAAGCCAGCGGTGCACAAGGAAAACCTGATCACCTACATGCCGCGCAAGCTTGCCGAGCATTCGGCGGCCTTCAGGTTTTTCTTGCAGGGCAAGCTGCCGCCGGATTGGCGCTTGCAGGCCATCGACGGACTCGATGAGGCTGGCGTGGCCGAATTGTTGGGAAGGTCGAAAGTGTTTGTCTCCTTCAGCTATATGGAAGGACTGGGCTTGCCGCCGATCGAAGCGGCGCTGGCGGGCAACCAGGTGATCGGTTATACCGGGGAAGCGGGCAAGGAGTTTTGGGACCCGGTACTTTTTACCGAGGTGCACCAGGGAGATATAGCCGGCCTGACGCAAGGGGTGCTGAAGCTGGTCGCGCATTGTGACTCGATTGACGAGCAAGCCGCCGACGCCGCCCGCTTGCGCCTGGCGCGCACATTTTCTGCGCAGGCACAGCAACGGGATTTGCAGGCTTTCCTGCAGACGATCGGAGCACTGGGCAGGTAGGCAGGCCGCCGCTGGAACCTGATGAACTGAACCCGGCAGGCCGATTTGTGGTCACGCAAATCGCAGCCTGTCCTGGACTGGATAATGGGCAATGCAAAATAAACGAGTCATCAGTGATGTCCGCATGCCGGCAGGCGTGTGGGTGCTCGGCTGCGTGAGCATGCTGATGGACATTTCTTCGGAAATGATCCACAGCCTGCTGCCCCTGTTCCTGGTCGGCACACTCGGTGTCAGCGTGCTGGCTGTGGGCATCATCGAAGGCCTGGCCGAGTCCACCGCGCTGATCTCGAAAGTTTTTTCGGGCATGTTGAGCGACTACCTGGGGCGCCGCAAGGGCCTGGTCGTGCTCGGCTATGCGATGGGCGCGCTCACCAAGCCGTTCTTTGCGCTGGCCAATGGCGCCGGCGTCGTGATTGCCGCCAGGCTGATCGATCGTGTCGGCAAAGGCATCCGCGGCGCGCCGCGCGATGCGCTGATGGCCGACATCACCCCACCCGGCATCCGCGGCGCGGCATTCGGTTTGCGGCAATCGCTGGATACGGTCGGTGGCTTCACTGGCCCGCTGCTTGCCACCGGCTTGATGCTGCTGTGGGCCAACGACTTCAGGGCGGTTTTCTGGGTGGCGGTCATTCCCGGCGTGCTGGCCGTGTTGCTGCTGCTGTTCGGCATCAAGGAGCCCGAGCGCGTACGCACGCACCAGGCCGTGAACCCGATCCGCCGCGAGGCGCTAGCCAGGCTCGGCGCCCGGTACTGGTGGATTGTCGCTGTCGGCGCAGTATTCACGCTGGCCCGCTTCAGTGAAGCCTTCCTGGTGCTGCGCGCATCCCAGGCCGGTGTGCCGGTTGCCTGGGTGCCGCTGGTGATGGTGGCCATGAGCCTGGTGTATGCGCTGAGCGCCTATCCATTCGGCAAGCTCTCCGACTCGGTCAGCCACCGCGCGCTGCTGGCAGCCGGTTTGCTGATGCTGATCGCCTCGGACCTGGCGCTGGCGCTGGCCAGTAACTGGACCATGCTCGGCCTGGGGGTTGCGCTGTGGGGGGTGCATATGGGCATGACGCAGGGCCTGCTGTCGGCCATGGTGGCCGATGTGGCGCCGGAAGATTTGCGCGGAACCGCGTTTGGCTTCTTCAATCTCGCCAGCGGCATCGCCATGCTGCTGTCGAGCGTGATTGCCGGCCTGCTATGGGATAGTCTGGGGTCTGCGTTCACGTTCTATGCCGGCGCCGGGTTCGCGGCGCTGACCCTGGTCGCGATGCTGTTCCAGCCACCGCCCAAATAAGCCAGCGTCGGATGGGTCCTGCCCGGACTATCCGCGAACCCGCCCCGGGGCAGTGCCGGAGCCTCAGCCCTCTACGGCCAGCCTGAGCTCGACCGTTGTCATGCGCAGCCGCAGCGCCAGGCTGCGACTGAGATTGAGCAAGATCTGGCGCGCAATCTCCGGATGCGCCAGTTCGATTTCAGCCAGGCGCTCGCGAGTCAGTTCCCATACCGTACCCGGCCCCTGCAGCATCGCATCGGCAGAACGCGGCTTGCCTTCGAGCAGCGCCATTTCGCCAAACACCATGCCCGGCGCAAAGCTCGCCACGCGCTTCTGGTGGCCGCCATTGATCGGCACCAGGATATCCACTACGCTGTCACTGGCCACGAACAGGCTGTCCCCGACATCGCCGCAACGAAAAATGACGCCGGCGGCAGCGAAGCGATGGCGGGCGAGGTAGCCCTCGAGTGCCTCGGTCTGTGACTTGTCGAGGCCTGCAGCCAGCGCAGTCTGCGAAAGATCGACGACGGCATCTTCAGCCTTGATGCCATGTCTGGCAAGCAGGGCGTCCTCCAGGCTTTCCATCGCCGTATCCATGTCCGGATGCCAGTTCATGGGTGCAATGGCGCTTTCCAGGCCCATTGCGCGCAGGAAGCCGGCGATGCGCTGGTTGGCGCCGGATATCGACAAGCTTCGCTGCATGGCGTTCAACTTGCGCGCCACCTGCAACAAGGTGCGGGCGCCGGTGGTGTCGACATCGCTCACCCGCCTGAGATCGAGCAGCAGGGAAGTCGCCTGTTGGGTTGCCGCTTCGATTTCGCGCGCCGCGCGATCGGCAGTCCCGAAGAACAAGGGTCCTTCGATTTCAATCACCGCAATCTGCGCGCCATGGTGCTCGAGCACCTGCATGTCGGCTGCCGATCGCACCTTGAGCGAACGATGGTGCCGGGCATCCGACATACGCCGGATGACCGGTTTCATGCTGCCCTTGATGAAGAGGAACATCGTCGCCACGACGCCGGCGCCGACCGCCTGCAGCATGTCGCCCACGACGGCGACCAGCGCCACCAGCACGATGACGCCCAGGTTCGCCAGCAGCAAGTCATACTGCGCGCGCGGCAGTTGCCGGCGCTGGCGAAGCACCTGGACGACCAGACGACGCGTCCCCTCGTCTACCATGCCGTAGGCGAAAAAAAGCAGGATGCCAGCGGTGACCGCGCTCGGCACCAGCCCGATCCAGTTGCCGACCAGGATCACGGTCAGCATGAGCGCGACGGCGCAAACGGCGCCGGAAAGCGGACTGCGCCCGCCCGCCGCCAGGTTCGTCATGACCCTTGTCAGGTTGCCGGTGCTGGAGGTTGCGCCGAGCACGCCGGACACCAGGTTCGCCAAGCCCTGGCTGCGCAGTTCGCGATCGGCATGGGGCCGCACGTGCGTCACGGAATCAATCGCAGCAAGGCAGAGCAAGGTTTCGAGGGAGGCAAAGGCGGCGATCGCCAACGCATAAGGTGCGACTGTCGGTATCCAGCCAAGCAGATCAGCCATTCCCTGGCTGGCAATGGTTTGCCACACTGAGAATGCAGGCAACACACCGACCACGCTGACCGATGTCGTTCCGAGCATGTCTGGGCCAAACACGAAGGCCAGCGCGTGGTGCAGCAGGGTGCCGCCGATCAACGCTGCTATCGTGCCAGGCACCCGCCGGGTCCAGCGCGGCACCAGGAAACACAGCGCCAGCGTCAGCGACGTGACGGCGACGCTCGGCAGGTGCCAACTGTCGGATGCGGTGTTCCAGGGCGAGCCATGGGCGATGCCCAGGGCTGGACGCAAGGCCGACAGCAGCATCAGCAAGCCCACGCCGCACATCAGGCCGGCAATCACCGGATAAGGGACGTACTTCAGCGCACGGCCAAGCCGCACCCAGCCAAATAGAAACTGGAACAGTCCGGCCAGCACGGTGCACAGCAACAGCAAGCCAAACACCATTGCGGCCGGATCGGCCGCTGCCTGCACGTCCACCTGGTCCAGCAGGTCGGTGGCCAATGCAGCCAGGAGCAGGGCGGTGGCCGGACGTGAACCGGTCATCATGCCGCCGGTCGTGCGCAGCAAGAGTCCGAGGACGCCCCCGAGGATGCAGCCCCAGATGGCGGCGCGCAGGCCGTGATCGGCATACGCCGCACCCAGCGGCGCAACGGCGATCAAGCCATAAACCAACTCGACCGGCAAGCCCGATAGTGCCGCGGTCACGCCGCCGGCAATATCGTTTTTCCAGCGTCGCCAGTGCATACCAACACCGCTCATCGAGCGTTTCTCCCCAACGATCACGGCATGGAACGCGTTGCGCCTGACTGGCCCACGTGGCAAGGATGCCGCTTATCACCTTGGCAATTGCATTAAGGTAACAGAAGTGATCAGCCAAACGAGGTTTAAGCGCGATCCTGCGCGGCGAAAGTTTTCGCTGCCCCGGTTGCGGTCGTGGGGGGGGGGCGGCGAAGCGATCGCAGGGAAGTTGAAACTAGAAGCTCAGCGACCGGCGGTGACCTGGCCGCGCAAGAATTCCAATACGACGGCATTGAACTCGGCCGGACGACTGCGCGACACGGCGTGACCGCCCTTGTCGAACAGATAGAGACGGGCGCCAGGGATTGCCGCGGCTATCTGTCGCGAGAAATATGCAGGGGTCAACAGGTCGTCTTCCGCGCAAATGACCAGGGTCGGCGCGACCACCTTGCCCAACTGCGCCGAAATATCGAATTTCAGGATCGAGTCGATCCGGCTCTCCATGATTTCCGCGGAACTCAGCTCGTTCGCCGCCGTCTTTGCCTCCACCGCGCGCAGGCTCTCGTCGTTGTCATTGATGAACTCTGGCGGGTAGAAAAAAAGCGAGGTCGTCTGCGCGTAGACCTCGGGGCCCATGGTTTGCAGCACGCGTTTGCGCAAGCTCCAGATGCGATGGCGGTACGGGTCTGCCCGGTCAATGCTCGCATACAGCACCAGGCTGGCAATCCTCCCGGGGTACCGTGAGGCCACGACCTGACCGACTGCGCCGCCCGTGGAGTGGCCGACAAAATGGACCTTCTCGATTTGCAGTGCATCCAATAGTGCAATGAAGTCCTCCGCCAACTGCTCGATGGATTGCACCGTCACGCGCGAAGAGCGGCCAGTGCCGCGCTGGTCGGTGACCAGGACACGAAAGCGTGCGGAAAAATCAGCGATCTGCGGACCCCAGTACGATCCGGCGCCGCCCATTCCGGCAACCAGTGCTACCGGTATGCCGGCGTTGTCGCCATGCCACTCATAAAACTGCTCGATACCGTTTGCTTGAACCACCGCCATACTTCCATCTCCCTGGATCTGATAAAAACGTATTCGTCCGTGCCGGACCGCCTGCAAAAAGCACCGCTGGCCCGATTTGCAGCGGGAGCCGACACGCGGGGGCCTCCCGCTTTGCTGCCTGGCCTCAGTACGCAGTGACGCCCGTTGCCTTCACCAGCGCGGCCCACTTCTTGACGTCGGCGCTGATGATCCGGCTGAACTCCGCCGGGCTGTTACCGACCGGATCGGCGCCGATGGCCTGGAGCTGCGCCTTTGCTTCCGGCGTGGCGAGGATTTTCACCACTTCAGCTTGCAGCGCCTCGACCACCGGCATTGGTGTCCCGGCCGGAGCCAACAGGCCGAACCAGGAACTGACTTCAACGCCGGGCACGCCGAGCTCGGCCAATGTCGGCAACTCGGGAAGCGCACTGGCACGCTGGGCGCCCGCGATTGCCAGCGGGCGCAGCTTGCCCGAGCGGATGTGCGGCAGCACCGAAGGAAGATGGTCGAACATGACGTCCACGCGCCCAGCCAGCAAATCGCTCATGGCCGGTGCAGCGCCCTTGTAGGGCACATGCAGCAGTTTTGCGCCGGTCGCCTTCTGGAACAGTTCCCCGGTGAGGTGGGGGATGGCGCCGGTGCCGCTCGATGCAAAGCTGAACGGATTTGGTCGTGCTTGGGCTTCGCTGACGAAATCGCGCGGTGTCTTTGCCTTGACAGCAGACGTGACAACCAGCGCCACGGGAATCTGGGCGACCAGGCTCACCGCCTGGAAATCCTTCTCGGGCTGGTAGGACAGTCCCTTGTAGATCGAGGGGGCGATGCTTTGACTTGCCGTTACGCCCATCAACAGCGTATAGCCGTCAGCCGGGGCTCGTGCCACAAAAGCAGCGCCGATCGTGCCGGCTGCACCAGCCTTGTTCTCAACGACGAATGACTGGTTGAATGCAATGGAGAATTTCTGGGCGAACAAACGGGCCAACTGGTCTGCAGCGCCGCCAGCCGGAAATCCGGCCACGATCGTGACCGGCTTTTTGGATGGGTAGGCGTCGCCCGCAGCCTGCGCTGGAAGCGCGGATGCCAGCGCCAGCGTGAGCAATGACCCGGTGCACCAGGAGAGGGCGCTCATTAAAGATGAACCGCGTGTCGCCGCCCTGGGCGGCACGGCCGCTTTAGTCGGTCCGGTATCGACGTCGTTGACCATTTCTTGCTCCGCTAGGTAGGTAAATCAGAATGAATCGGCTGGGCCGCAAACAGCCCGGGCTTGATCAGGCGCGCCCTGGGCCGGGCGCTTCCATGCAAAAAGTGATCCTGGCGTCGAAGCGACGTGTCGCCATCGACACCAGGGTCGCACTAGATATGGGCAATCGACGATATCTCGACCAGGAATTCAGGTTTCACCATGTCGGCCCGGATGCAATAGCGCGCAGGCGGGCGGTCCGAGAAATATTCGCCGTAGACCTCGTTCATCGCCTGGTAGTCGGACAGGTCCTTGATGAAGATGACGTTGTAGGTGACATCCGCCAGGCTTCCGCCTGCGGCTTCGATCACGCGCTTGATGGTCTCGATGACGCAGCGTGTCTGGACCCGGACATCGCCGTCCCCGACCACTTTGCCGTCGCTGTCAGTGGCAAAGGTTCCGGAGACATAGACCACATTATTGGCTTTCACGCCCGGCGAATAAGGCGCCAGCGGGGGGGATGATCCGGCGGGAGTAATGATTTCTTTTGGCATGGTCGGCTCGATGAGGGCGTGAATGGACGGGAAGCGAAGCTTTAGAAAATACTATGCGCACAGCGACGGCAGGCGGTAGATCAAAGTGAGCACCGCCGTGTTGCGCGCATCGCAACGCCGCCCGGCTCAAGTGATCGAAGCAAGCCAGTCATGACGGGCTTGGCGGGGGCAGGGCGCCAGCACGCTACACGGCCGCGCAATCACGCCCGGTCGAATCAAGTCGATCGAAAGCGAGCTGCAACTCGTTGATGAACTCGCGCGCGGCGCTGGTGAGCGAGCGAGTGCGGCTGGCGCATACCTGGGTCAGCACATCGCCAAACTCGCTATCGGCAAGACGAACAGCGACCAGCTCGCCTGTGGCCAGGTCCCGCACGGCGGAAATGCGCGGCGATATCGTGACCGCACTGCCTTTGCGCGCCAGGCTGCGCGCCAGGTCGAGTGAGTTGGTCGTCAGCAGCATGTTCAGGGAAACATCCCGGATCTTGGTGACATGGTCCAGCAGCCTTCGTATCGCATAGCTCGCATCCGGCATGGCGACCCGGTGCCCGGCGAGGTCCGACAACCGCAGTGAGCGCTTGCCTGCCAGCGGATGACGTGGCGACATCAGGGCGACCAGCGCTTCCTTATGCGAAATCAGCGGCATGACGTCGGGCTTCCCGGCGGCAAAAATCGTGATGCCAATGTCGGCTTCGCCTGCCGCCAGCGCTTCAAATATCCGGCCGCTGCTGGACACGACGATATTGAAGGTGATGTTCGGGAACTTGGCGTGATAGCTGGCCAGCACTTCCGGCAGGAGCTCGCCGATCAATCCTTCGATGCAATGCACCGTCAGCTCGCCGCGCTGCACACCTTTCAGGTCATCGATTTCGCTGCGTGCGCGTTGCAATGCCTTGAAGGTCGTACTCAAATGCGTCCAGAGAATCTGGCCCGCCTGCGTCAGGTGCATGCCGTGCGTGGTGCGCTCGAACAGCAGTGCGCCGTACTCGTGCTCGATCTTGCTGATCTGCCGGCTGACGGCGGATGGCGCCACATACAAGCGATCCGCCGCCTGGCGAATCGAACCGCATTGGACCACCTCGTGGAAGTAACGAAGCGCGGTGAATTGCAGTGGCGCTGCCTTGAGCTTGTCGGAGCGTGTCAGATCTATTGGAGGCATAAAGTGCTAACTGGTTTCATTCCGGCTTCCATCAAAAGGGCAAGCGGGCCCCCGACCGAAAGTTACAACGGTGCCGTCGTCCTGATCACCGTCACACGGCTGACAAGGAATTCCCCCTCCACCACGGTTCTGTGAGGAACGCCGACGACGTTGAATCCCGGTCCGCCGTCATCGAGCCAGCGCTGCGCGAGGGGGTCAAATTCCTGTGGATCCAGACCCAGCATCTGGGCGCTGATCACAAACTGCGCTCCGGGCTTCTGTTTTTTTACAATATCTTCGAGGGAAGCCATGCCTGCCTTTCTTACTTTGCCGGTCCGCCCCGCTTGGGGGCCACATGCGGGCGCGACTTGTTCCGTTGCTCGAATACGGTTTTTGCGTCCTGCTCAGCCCGTTCATGGGTGCGCATTTCCGGAAGGTCATCATGCAGGCTGAAGAAGCCGGCGGCTTGCGCTCGCATCACATGCTTGATTGCGTCCTCATCGCTCAGATCGTATCGCTCCGTGATCAGCGTTGTCACTTCATCCAGGTATTCTTCGTATGTCATGGCGGCTCCGGCTTCCAAGCGCGTATGATGCGCTCGAATACGACCGCGCGAAAGTCTCCAATTCCATGCAAGAACAAGATATTCCGGCTCCAATGCTCCACTGGAGCGAAAACGACGTGCCCTGCGTTGCCCGCTGGCGCTCCGAAGCCGGGCTGGCGCCGCCCAAGCGCGTCGTCATCGCCGATGATCGCCTGACTGCAGATGCCGCCTATCGTTTCGCCTGCGAAGGAACGGCGATGCTGTGGCGCGGTGATTTCCAGAATGCGCGTCAGCTGCTGCAAGCAATGATGCGCCGCATTGACCGCAAGCCAAGGAAAGCCGTCAAGCCATCCGTCCCGGCGCAAGCGCCGGTGCCGATGACCGAAGCGTTTCACCTGCACCGGCAGGCACAATCGCAACGCGCCCGCAAACTGGCGATGCTGCTATTGCCGCTCGACGAAAGCTATAAAATTCCGCTGCGTCGCGCACCCGACGTACGACAGGCCTGCGAAGAAGTGTACGGCGCGCCCGGCGAAGCATCGGTGGTGTCGCTGCGCGAAGTTCTCGGCCTGGTCGGTGCACATGAATGGCGCAAGAACGGCGTCGAGATTGCGGCCTTGGGAGGGGCGCGCATCTATCCGCATTACGGCGTGTTCTCGCCAGTGCGCGGTGAATATATCGACCTGGTTGCCCAGGCGCCGCTCCCTTCCAAGAAGCTCGCGTTCGATATCGGGACCGGCACCGGCGTGCTCGCGGCGGTGCTGGCAATGCGTGGCGTGGCGCGTGTGGTGGCCACTGACCAGGACAGCCGCGCGCTCGCTTGTGCACGGGAAAATATCGCGCGCATGGGCTTGCCCGGACAGGTAGAGCTGCAACAAACCGACCTGTTTCCAGTGGGCCGCGCCGGGCTGGTTGTGTGCAATCCACCGTGGCTGCCGGCACGCCCCAGCTCCCCGATAGAGTCCGCAATCTACGATCCCGACAGCCGCATGCTGCGCGGCTTTCTCGCTGGACTGGCGGAACATCTCGATGAACATGGCGAAGGATGGCTGATCCTGTCCGATTTCGCCGAGCACTTAGGCCTGCGCTCGCGTGAGGAACTGCTGGCATGGATCGAGGCCGGCGGCTTGAAAGTGATAGCCAAAATCGATACCCGGCCAACCCATGCCAAAGCAAGCGCCGGCGGTGATTTGCTGCATGCCGCGCGCGCTGCCGAGGTGACATCGCTGTGGCGGCTCGGGCGTCGGTGATTAAGCCGTCCAATCCCCCGACTTCCCACCATGCTTCTCCAGCAGCTTCACATCCCCGATCACCATCCCCCGGTCCACTGCCTTGCACATGTCGTAAATCGTCAGTAGCCCGACCTGCACCGCCGTCAACGCTTCCATTTCCACGCCAGTCTTGCCGGCTGTTTCAGCGCGCACGGTGCAGCGAATGCTGGACGCCGCCGTATCGACTTCGAATTGCGCGCTGACATGCGTCAAGGCCAGCGGATGGCAAAGCGGAATCAGGTCGCTGGTGCGCTTGGAGGCCATGATGGCGGCAATGCGCGCAATGCCCAGCACATCGCCTTTTTTTGCGCTGCCCGATTCAATGATGGCCAGGGTCTCCGGCTTCATCCGGATCACGCCGGTGGCGATTGCCGTGCGGTGGGTGTTGGCCTTGCTGCCGACATCGACCATGTGGGCCTGGCCGGCGTCGTCGAAATGCGTGAGGCCGGAGGCGGCGTCGCTGTCTTTCCTGGTCACAATAATCCTTGGTCCGGAGGGTGTTTTTTGATACTTGCTGTTACGTGTTGGCGGCGGCGGCATGGGTGTCAATTGCCGCGCGCGCAGGTATCATAGCATCGTGAAATCACCTCGATTCCCGACACCTGCATCCAATGGGCTCGCCCCCCGGCAGCGCACCCGCCCAAGACTGGTGGCGCTGCTGCTGGCGGCGCTGCTGGTGGCGCCGCCGCTGCCGGCGCAGAACCTGCCCAACCTGGGCGATGTCGAACGCACCGAGCTGTCGCCGCTGATGGAACGCCGGCTCGGCGAGCGGATCATGCTCGATCTTCGGCGCGACCGTGATTATCTCGACGACCAGCCCTTGAAGGAATACTTGAATACCCTGGGCGCCACCCTGGTCGGGGTCAGGCCGGATGCGCGCGACAAGCGTGGCGACGCTGTGGTCGATTTCGATTTCTTCGCCGTGCGCGACCCGATGCTGAACGCCTTTGCCATGCCCGGCGGATTCATTGGCGTCCATACCGGATTGCTTCTGGCGGCCCAGAACGAGTCCGAACTGGCTTCGGTGCTGTCGCATGAAATCGGCCACGTTACCCAGCGGCATATCGCTCGCATGCTCGGCAGCCAGCGGCAGGATTCCCTGATTCCGCTGGCCGCGGTACTGATCGCCGTGCTGGCTGCGCGCACCAGTCCGGACCTGGCCAGCGCCGCGATGGCGGGCGGGCAGGGCTTGGCGATCCAGCGGCAACTGAACTTTGGCCGCGAAGCAGAGCGCGAGGCGGACCGTATCGGCTTGCAGATCCTGCGCGACGGCGGCTTTGACACCTCGGGCATGTTGGCGTTTTTCGGCCGCCTGCAAGCCTCGGGGCGGGCTTACTCCGATACCGCGCCGGCGTATTTGCGCACCCATCCTTTGACGACCGAGCGCATGGCCGACATCCAGGCGCGCATCAGCCGGGACCGTTACCGGCAGGTTGCCGACAGTGCCGATTTCGAGTTGATGCGCGCGCGTGCGCGTGTGCTGCAAGATTCCTCCGCCGAAGGCCTGGTCCAGGCTGCCCGCTATTTCGATACCCAGTTACAGCAGCACGGCCGGGCGCAAATGCTGGCCGCGCGCTACGGCTTGTCGATGGTCGCGCTGCGCCAGGGCAATCCGAAGCGGGCACAGGCGCTGCTCGACGAAGCGCAGGCGCAGCAGCGCAATGCCAACAGCACGGTGCTGGCCAGCCACGGCATAGAAATAGCGATAGCCGACCGGCGTGCGAATGATGCGCTGGCGCTGGCTGGGCAAGCGAACCAGCGCTTTCCCCTCTCGCGCGGCATCGCCTCGCAATATGCCGATACCTTGCTGCTGGCGGGCCGCAACGATGAAGCGGTGCGCTATCTGCGCGACCAGATCCAGCTTTATCGCCAGGAGCCCGGCTTGCAGCAAAAGCTGGCCCGTGCGTATGCGGCGCAAGGCAAGCAGGCCTTGCAGCACCTGGCGCTGGCTGAGTCGTATGCGTTGAGTGGCGGCATACCGGCCGCGCTGGACCAGTTGAGCATGGCGCGCCGTGCACCGGATGCGTCTTTCTACGACCAGTCGGTGATTGACGCCCGTGAACGCGAATTGCGCGCGCAGCGCATCGAAGAGCTGAAGGAAAAGGAACTGCGTTGACCTGCAAGCCGTTTGCGCTCAGTCGGCGCTGCGCGGACGTGCAATGAAATGAAAACGAATAGGCAGCTCGGCGCGCAGGCAGCGCTGCACCGGCAGTTGCCGGCCCTGCCAGTCCAGCGTCAGCAGCGCGTCGTGTTCGGCGGCCATCCACCCCGCCAGGCTGGCTTCATCCGGCGCCATGCCATCGATTCGCAGCATGGCCAGGCCGGCGTCGAGATCGCGATTGTCCAGCACGGCGCAGTGGCCGGTGTCGCTATTGCCGAACACCAGGTCCCCTTCCACGCTCAGCATCGCGCTGTCCGGCTGGCGCATGCGCTCGCCCGTGTGCAGCAGCATGCCCTGTGCCGGATCGGTGCGGCAGACATGGGGGCAGATTTCCAGGTCGACATACACGCGCTGCGGGCCGTTCTGGAAATACCAGCGGCCGGCTGCATCGCTCAGGTAGTTGCGGTTGATGAAGTTTTGCAGGCTGGCATTGCGGATGTGGTCGCCCGCCAGTCCCAGCGCCTGCGCCCGGTCGTCGCGCATGCGCCAGTTGCCACGCGCGTCCAGCGCCAGCCAGCCGAAGCAGTGCGGCACATCGGGCCATTTCGTCATGGCCTGCTTGACGATTTCATCCATTCAGGTTGGGCGCAACAGGGCGATTGATGATCAGTCGGCCAGTGTAGCGCATGCGTAGCAGCGGCTCAGGGGGCGGCGTCGATCAGGAAGCGCAGCAGCCGGCGCGGCAGCCATTCCAGCGAGCCGGGCAAGAAGCCGTGCGCAAAGCCAACGTGTCCGCCATGTTGCGGATAGTCGAGTCTGACATGCGGCGCCGCCGACGTGGGCAGGTAGCGGGCCGGCAGGAAGGGGTCGTTCTGTGCATTCAGCACCAGGGTCGGCAGGGTAATGTCGTGCAGTACATGGCGGGCGCTGGCCCGGTCCCAGTAGTCGTTGGTGTCGCGGTAGCCGTGCAGTGGTGCGGTGACGATATTGTCGAACTCGTACAGGTTGCTCGCGCCAAGCATGGCGTCACGGTCGAACAAGCCGGGAAATTGCGCCAGCTTGTGCAGGCACTTGGGCTTGAGCGACTGCAGGAACATGCGGGTGTAGATCAGGTTGGCGCCGCTAGACAGTGCGGCGCCGCCGGCGGCAAGGTCGAGCGGTGCGGAGACGGCGCAGGCGGCATCGACGATTTCAGCCTGGTGCTGCGACTCGCCCAGCCAGCGCAGCAAGGCATTGCCACCCAGGGAAACCCCGATGGCGTACAGGCGCGCATGGCCCGCGGCGCGGCTTTCAGCCGCAAAACGCCGCAACAGCCAGTCGATTTCGGGGGCGTCGCCGGAGTGATAGAAGCGCGGCGCAAGATTGGCCTGGCCGGAGCATCCGCGGAAATGCGCTACCGCACCGGACCAGCCCATTTCAGCCAGCACAGACATCAGCGCGCTGGCGTAATGGCTTTGCGAAGAGCCCTCCAGTCCATGGAAAAGCACCACCAGTGGCTTGCCCGCTTGCCCGTCCAGCCAATCGACGTCGATGAAATCGCGGTCCGGCGCAGTCCAGCGCTCACGGCGATACGCCACCCGCGGGCGGCGCATGCACGTGGCGGGAATGATGGTCTGCAAGTGGCCGCCGGGCAGCCAGCGCGGCGGCAGGTAGCGCTCTGTCAATGGGCCGGGCCGGGTGCTTGTGGCGCACGCCGCGGCTCAGTGACCATGCACCTTGGCGCCTGCCGCCAGGCGGTACACCGTGCTGCAATACGGGCACTTGGCTTCGTTATTGGCGGCCATGTCGAGGTAGACCCGGGGATGGGACGACCACACCGGCATTGCCTTGTTCGGGCAAAAGGCCGGCAAGTCACTGGCGCCCAGCACGACCACATTGTCGTGCAGGGCGGGCTGCTTGTTTGGCTGCTTGTCTGGCTGGTTCATTGCCTGGTCCCTTGCATGCTTGGGTGGCTCAGACGACGGTGAGCCAGTGACGGTATTGCGGTGCGCGACCGGCGACGACATCGAAGAACAGCGACTGCAGCTTTTCGGTGATCGGGCCACGCTTGCCGTTGCCGATGTCGCGGTTGTCGAGTTCGCGGATCGGCGTGATCTCGGCGGCGGTGCCGGTAAAGAAGGCTTCATCCGAACAGTACATCTCGTCGCGGGTGATGCGTTTTTCGATCACTTCAATGCCGAGGTCGCGCGCCATGGTCAACACCGCATCGCGGGTGATGCCGTCCAGGCAGGAAGCCAGGTCCGGGGTGTACAGCTTGCCGTTGCGCACGACAAAGACGTTTTCGCCGGAGCCTTCGGACACATAGCCGTCGGTGTCGAGCAGCAGCGCTTCATCGTAGCCATCGGCCAGCGCTTCCTGGTTAGCCAGGATCGAGTTGATATAGTAGCCGGACGCTTTTGCCCGCACCAGCGAGACATTGACGTGGTGGCGGGAGAATGACGATGTCTTGACGCGGATGCCCTTGGTAATGCCTTCCTCGCCGAGGTAGGCGCCCCATGGCCAGGCGGCGATGGCGACGTGGATCGTGTTGCCCTTGGCAGCCACGCCCATTTTTTCCGATCCGACCCAGATCAGCGGGCGCAGGTAGCAGGATTCGAGCTGGTTGGCCTTGACCACGGCGATTTGCGCAGCCAGGATGGTTTCCATGTCGTAGGGAACCGCCATCTGGAAGATCTTGGCCGAATTGAACAACCGTTGCGTGTGTTCCTTGAGCCTGAAAATTGCGGTGCCTTCCGCTGTCTTGTAGGCGCGCACGCCTTCAAATACCGCCATGCCGTAATGCAGGCTGTGGGTAAGGACATGGATGGTCGCGTCGCGCCAGTCGATTAACGCGCCGTCCTTCCAGATTTTGCCGTCGCGGTCAGCCATGGACATGGTTGCATTCTCCGAAGTATTTATACAAAGCAGCGATTTTAACGGATTCGACCCGCATTGCGCCTGCTTGTGTCTGCATTTATCGGTTTGCGTTGTCGCGGCCAGGGCCGCCGGCATGGCCGGCGCGGTGTGTCCGGCAAGCAATCCGGGGCATGGCCACGGGCATTTCTCGTTACAATAGTCGGGTTCCGTAGCGCCCGGGTTGACCCGCCGGCACGCCGATGGTGCCTGTTGGTCAACATTGGCATGGCGCCAACGCCTGCCCCGCCCGCGGCCGGTTTGGCCCATGCGCCTGGCAATTGAAATTCCGTGCAGTCCAGATGACCCGACAACAAGAAGCGACTGCCAATCCCCCTTCCGCGGCAGACATAGAGAAAGCCGCCTACAAGGCCGGCCGCAAGGCCGGTGCGCCCACTTTGCCCGGCATTTTTGCCTGGGCGCTGGTGACATCCATGGCCATGGTCTCGACTGGCCTGACCGCATGGCAGGCGCTGGGCATGACCTTCATCGTGTTTGCCGGCTCGGCGCAACTCGCGGCGCTGCCGCTGATTGCGGCGGCGGCACCGGTATGGCTGATTTTCGTGACGGCCATGATCGTCAATGTGCGCTTCATCATTTTCGCGGCCAGCGCCGGCCCCCATTTCGCGCATGTGCCGTGGTACCGGCGTCTGTTGTATGGCTATCTCAACGGCGACGTGCCGATGGCCTACTTTACCCAGCGCTTTCCGTACAGCACGCTGGCCGATACCACTGGCAAGGTCGCGTTTTACACGGGTGTCGGTTACCAGAACTGGATCGTGTGGCAGATCGGCGCGGTCATCGGCATTTTCATGGCCGGCCTGATCCCGGCGTCGTGGAACATCGGTTTTGCCGGTACGCTGGCCCTGCTGGGATTGCTGATTCCGCTGGTGGCCGACCGGCCCGGGGTGGCCGGCGTGGCGGTATCTAGCCTGATTGCGGTCGCCCTGCATGCGCTGCCCTACCGGCTGGGCCTGCTGGTGGCGGTGATCGGCGGCGTGGCGGCGGCGATGGCGCTGGAGGCCTGGCAGCGCCGCATCCTGGAAAGGGAAAAACAAGCATGAGCAGCTTTGAAGTCTGGGCCACCATCATTGCGCTGGGCGTGTCGACCGTGTTGACGCGCTCGTCGTTTTTCGTGTTCAGCGAGGTGCGCCTGCCTGAGCGATTGCTGCATGGCTTGCGCTATGCGCCGGCGGCGGCGCTGGCCGCGATCGTGGTGCCGGACCTGATGGTGGCTGGCGGCCAGGTCAGCCTGACGCTGGCCAACCCGAAGTTTCTGGCCGGTATAGCGGCGACGCTATTCTTCGTGGCGACCAAGCGGATGCTGGGCACCATCGTGTTCGGCATGCTGGTATTTACCTTGCTCCGGCTGTTCGCGTAAGCGCCGCCAGGCGTTGACAAAACGGTTTTTCCGGTCGGTCGCTGGGGTAGAATACCGGCTTTTCCGTCCAATTTTCCTGAGCTAACATGCAATTCAAGCGCCTGTCCGACCTGGTCTCCCAGGGCCAATTGCGCGGCAAGCGGGTATTCATCCGCGCCGACCTCAACGTGCCGCAGGACGATGCCGGCAATATCACCGAGGACACGCGCATTCGCGCCTCGGTGCCGGCAATTTCAATGGCCTTGCAAGCGGGCGCCGCAGTCATGGTGACGTCCCACCTGGGCCGGCCAAGCGAGGGCGAATTGCGCCCGCAAGACAGCCTGGCGCCGATTGCCCTGCGCTTGTCCGAACTGCTGGGCCGTCCGGTGCCCCTGCTCAAAGACTGGGTCGATGGCGTCACGGTCGCGCCGGGCGAGCTGGTGCTGCTGGAAAACTGCCGCACCAACAAGGGCGAGAAAAAGAATAGTGACGAACTGGCGCAGAAAATGGCCTTGTTGTGCGACGTCTACGTCAATGACGCGTTCGGCACTGCGCACCGCGCCGAAGCGACCACCCACGGCATCGCTAAATATGCGCCGGTGGCCTGCGCCGGTCCGCTGCTGGCAGCCGAGCTCGATGCGCTGGGCCGCGCACTGCTGCAGCCCAAGCGCCCTCTGGTCGCCATCGTGGCTGGCTCCAAGGTGTCGACCAAGCTGAGCATCCTGCGCACGCTGGCCGACAAGGTCGACAATTTGATCGTCGGTGGCGGGATTGCCAATACCTTCATGCTGGCAGCCGGGCTGCAGATCGGCAAGTCGCTGGCCGAGCACGACCTGGTCGAGGACGCCCGCACCATCATCGAGCTGATGAAAAAACGCGGCGCGTCGGTGCCGATCCCGGTCGACGTGGTGTGCGCCAAGGCGTTTTCCGCGCAGGCCGAGGCAACAGTCAAGCTGGTTGCCGATGTCCAAGCGGACGACCTGATCCTCGATATCGGTCCGCAAACTGCCGCCATGCTTGCGCTGCAACTGGCAAAGGCCGGTACCATTGTCTGGAACGGCCCGGTGGGCGTGTTCGAGTTCGACCAGTTCGGCGAAGGCACGCGAGTGCTGGCAGAGGCGATTGCCGATTCGCCGGCATTTTCGATCGCGGGCGGCGGCGACACGCTGGCGGCGGTCGCCAAGTACAACATTACCGACAAGATCGGCTATATCTCCACCGGTGGCGGCGCTTTCCTTGAATTCCTTGAAGGCAAGACCTTACCGGCGGTCGACATACTGGAGCAACGCGCGAGCTGATTGCATCAAGGCCGGACGCAGGTTGCGCCCGGCCAGGCGCGCAAAGACAGGGACTGGAATGCAAAGAGCGACAAAAATCGTGGTGACCATCGGCCCGGCGTCCAGCGACGAAATCACGCTGACGCGGATGATCCTGGCGGGTGCAGACGTGGTGCGGCTGAATTTTTCGCATGGCAAGGCACAGGACCATATCGACCGCGCCACGCTGGTGCGCAAGGTGGCGGCCGCCTGCGGGCGGGAAATTGCGATCATGGCGGACCTGCAGGGCCCCAAGATTCGGGTGGGCAAGTTCGAGCAGGGCAAGGTCCTGCTTGAAAAAGGCCAGCCCTTCATCCTGGACGCCGAGTGCGAAACCGGCAACCAGCAGATCGTCGGCCTGGACTACAAGGAATTGCCGCGCGACCTGAAGATCGGCGACGTGCTGTTGTTGAATGATGGCCTGATCGTGCTGGTGGTGGAGCGCGTTCAGGGATCGCAGATCCACACCACGGTGCGGGTCGGCGGCGAATTGTCCAACAACAAGGGCATCAATCGCCAGGGCGGTGGCCTGACCGCGGCTGCGCTGACCGGCAAGGACATGGAAGACATCAAGACGGCGATGAGCTTCAAGGCCGATTACGTCGCCGTGTCCTTCCCCAAGAGCGGCACCGACATGGTGATGGCGCGCCAGTTGGCCAACATCGCCGGCGAACCCTATGGCCATCGGCCGCTGATGATCGCCAAGATCGAACGCGCAGAAGCGATCCCGGCGCTGCAGGAAATCCTCGACCATTCGGACGGCATCATGGTGGCCCGCGGCGACCTGGCGGTGGAGGTCGGCAATGCCGCCGTGCCGGCGCTGCAAAAGCGCATGATCCGGATGGCGCGCAATTCCAACAAGATCACGATCACGGCCACCCAGATGATGGAGTCGATGATCGTCAATGCGGTGCCGACCCGTGCGGAAGTCTCGGACGTGGCCAACGCCGTACTCGATGGCACTGACGCCGTGATGACATCGGCCGAGACCGCTTCCGGCCGTTATCCGACCGAGACCGTGGAGGCAATGGCCGCCATTTGCCACGAAGCGGAGAAGTCCGAGAATTTCCAGCTCGACGCCGACTTCCTGAACGTGACTTTCAGCCGCATCGACCAGTCGATTGCCTATGGCGCGCTGTTCACCGCCTACCACCTGCGGGTCAAGGCGATCGTCGCGCTGACCGAATCCGGTTCGACCGCGCTGTGGATGAGCCGGCACAATATCGACGTGCCGATCTATGCGCTCACGCCCAAGCAGTCCACCGCGCGCAAGGCGGCGTTGTACCGCAACGTGACCGCGATGGAGCTCAATCAAAGCATGCTGAGCGAAGAAGCACTGAAAGAGGCACAGGACTTGTTATTGGCTAAAGGAATTGTCGAGCGAGGTGACATGATCGTAGTTACCTGGGGCGAGATGGGCCAAAGCGGTGGCACCAATGCCCTGAAGATCGTGAAGGTCGGCGAACACTGAACCCCAATATTCATTCCACACTATCCGGAGACACAACATGGCACTCGTATCACTGCGCCAACTGCTCGACCATGCCGCCGAGAACGGCTATGGCTTGCCGGCGTTCAACGTCAACAACCTGGAGCAGGTGACGGCGATCATGCAGGCGGCCGACGAGCTGAACTCGCCGGTCATCATGCAAGCCTCGGCCGGCGCGCGCAAATACGCTGGCGAAGCCTTCTTGCGGCACCTGATCTCGGCAGCGGTCGAAGCCTATCCGCATATTCCGGTCGTGATGCACCAGGACCACGGCCAGTCGCCGGCGGTTTGCATGGCGGCGATCAGGTCCGGCTTCTCGTCGGTGATGATGGACGGCTCGCTCCATGAAGACGGCAAGTCGGTCGCCAGCTACGAGTACAACGTCGAGGTGTCGCGCAAGGTGGTCGAGTTTTCGCATTCAATCGGCGTCACCGTCGAAGCCGAACTCGGTGTGCTCGGTTCGCTGGAAACCATGAAGGGTGACAAGGAAGACGGCCACGGTGCCGAAGGCACGATGACGCGCGAGCAATTGCTCACCGACGTTGCCCAGGCCGCCGATTTCGTCAGCCGCACGCAATGCGACGCGCTGGCAATCGCGATCGGCACCTCGCACGGCGCCTACAAGTTTTCGCGCAAGCCGACCGGCGACATCCTGGCCATTGGCCGCATCAAGGAAATCCACGCACGCATCCCCAACACGCACCTGGTGATGCACGGCTCATCGTCGGTGCCGCAGGAACTGCTGGCCGAGATCCGGGAATTCGGCGGCGACATGCAAGAGACCTATGGCGTGCCGGTCGACGAGATCCAGGAAGGCATCAAGCATGGCGTGCGCA
>NZ_JAUSNH010000143.1 GCF_030645335.1 Lacisediminimonas sp.
CTTCATCTTTACCCATTACCCGCCCTACCTGTACGACGCCAAAGAGCGCAGCACCTACGACAATATCGACGAGCCCGGCCGCAGCTGGCTGCTGGAGCGCATGCGCTGCGCCAACGTGGAAGCCGTGTTTGCCGGCCATGTGCACAATTTCTGGTACGACGTGGTTGGCTGCGCCGAGATGTACCTGCTGCCGTCCACCGCGTTCCTGCGCCATGACTTCGCCGAGTTTTACCGGTCTGCACCGGGCTTTGAATACGGTCGCGGCGATGCTGAAAAATTCGGCTATTTCGTGGTCGATGTCTACGAAAAAGGCCACGTCGCCCAATTGATCCGCACCCACGGCGACAAGCTCAACGTCGGCGACAGCTTCAAGCTCAAACGACAGACAGCGCCAGTCCATACCAAGACATCCGCCCTGGCCGGCTTGGGCGTGGAAATGCGCCACGAGTGGAATGAAGTGGTGCAGATTCCCTGCACCGGCGGGGTCCAGGAGTTTGGCAGGAAGCCGGTGCGCAACGACTATCAGTTGATGGTGTTGTGGGAAATCGGCATGCGCACATTGAAGGTGCCGGAACAGGACTTGCGCGATCCGGAAACGCTGGCCCGCGCGCGTTTGATGACGGATGTCGGGCATGACTTCATCGTCACCACGCTGGGTGTGCCGCAAGAGTCCTTCCTGGACGAGGTGGTGGCGTCCGGCGTGCGGGTAGATGCGTTCGAGCTGAACCTGTCGATGGAAAAATTGACGGCGCGCACCGCGCAAATCATCCGGCTGCGGCGCAAGAGCGCGGCAAAAATCATTTTCTCCAAGCTGCGCACGACGGAAGATTCGCATTTTGACGGGCAGCACTTCAGCCACTTCGTCAATGCCGGTATCCGGCCAGAAGAACTGCCCGGCCTGAAGGATCGCATCGCCGCGCTGCTGGCCGACAAGATCATCGACGGCATTACCGTGCGTCTTGATCGCGGCACCGACCTGCTGGCCACGGCGGGCGCGCTCAATGCCTTCGCGCAGGCGCTCGATTGCGACATCATTGCGTCGGTCAAGCTGGCCGGCCCCAGCCTGGCGCGGGCCTGCGACGACAATATCGACACGGCACGGCTGGCCGCAGAAGCCATCGTCGCGTCCCGCTCGTCGTCGCGGGTGCGCTATGTGTTTGATACCTTCATGGATATAGACCGTGGTTATTTCCCGCGCAATGGCTTCATCGATCGCAGCTTCAACCCGCGTGAAGCGGCCAATACCGTGGCCAGCATGGCGGCCATGTTGCCCGCCGAAGGGATGGCAGCAATCGGTGCCGTGCAACAGGCAGGCGACTGCCGGATCAGCAATTTCACCGTTGGTGCGCAAGGCTTTACGCTGCTGTCCGGCGATGCCGGCGCAGTGGCGCGGCAAGTGCAGGCCAAGGCCAGCGCCAGCATCGTCAACCTGCTCTCGCGTGGCGTCATGACTGCCACAGACAGCGTGGCGTCGGACGATGGCCGGGCGCTGGTGCTGTTGCGCCACGATTGAAGGCGGTACAACGCAGTGGCGTCATGCGGCACGCGCCACGCGCCACAAGGCAGGCCCAGGATTTTTGATTCACGGTTTCAATGACTTAATTCGCCATTCCAAGGAGAGCAGGATGATCAGCTACAAGAAGTCGTTGTTGATGTTGTGCGCGGCGCTGGTTCTGCCGCTGTCTGCGCTGGCTGCCGACCCGTATCCGGTCAAGCAAGTCAAGTTCACGGTCGGCTATGCACCCGGCGGCGGCACCGATGTCATCGCCCGGCTGCTGGCCAGCGAACTGACCGGCAAGTGGAGCCAGCAAGTGGTGGTGGAAAACAAGACCGGCGCCGGCGGCATGATCGCTGCGCAACAGGTAGTCAATTCCAGCCCTGACGGTCATGCACTGCTGATCGCGTACACGCCGGAAGTGTCCCTCAACAAGCTGGTCTACAAGCAGATGCAATACGATCCGCTGACCGACTTGCAGCCGATCGCGCTGGCCACGAGTGCACCGCTGTACCTGGTGGCCGGACCCAAGTCAAAGGTCACGACCTATGCGCAACTGGTCGAACTGAAAAAGACCAATGCGTCGATTTCGTATGGCTCACCCGGCATTGGCGGCCAGCAGCACTTGGCCGGTGAATTGCTGAAGATCCAGACCGGCATGAACCTGATCCATGTGCCCTATCGCGGTACCTCGCAGGCCGTGGCCGACCTGCTGGGCGGACAGATCGACCTGCTGTTCGCGACTGCGCCGTCGATCATCGGGCATATCCGCGCCGGCACGCTCAAGCCGCTGCTGGTAACGTCCAATAGCCGCGATGCAATGCTGCCCGACGTGATGTCCGCCAGGGAAGCCGGATTGAAGGACTTCGAAATCTCGAACTGGTTCGGCATGTTCGGCCCCAAGGGCATGAACGCGCAGCTGGTGGAAAAGATTTCCGCTGACGTCGCCACCGTGCTGGCCGACAAGGGCGTCGCCAAGAAGCTCAGCGACCAGGGACTGTCGGTGACGTACATGGCGCCGGAAAGATTGCGCGCCTATGTGAATTCTGAAATGAAGAAGTACGGCGACATCATCGACAAGGTCGGCCTGCAGAAGCAATAAAGGCGCAATAGTTGGCGGCAGTGAAGCGGCATGACCGCAATGATCACCGCCGCAATCTTCATGGCCGCAATCTTCAAAGTGGCAATGACGGCGGGCCGTGCACGGCTCGCCGCTCTTTCCCCGCTCAGCCGGTAATGGCCGCAGTCATCACCACTTCCACCCGGTAGTGCGGGCGTGCCAGCGTTGCCTGCACGGTCGCCCGCGGCGGCGCATTGCCAGGCGCGACCCAGGCATCCCACACTTCATTCATCACGGCGATGTCGCGGATATCGGCAATGAAGATCTGGCAGCTCAGGATCTTTGTCTTGTCGCTGCCCACGCCGGCCAGCAAGCCGTCGATCTGGTCCAGCACATCAGTCATCTGGCTGCGGATGTCCACGCCCGCTTCGGGCCGCGGCACCTGCCCCGCCAGGTAGGCGACATTCTGGAATACCGCGATGTCGGAAAATCTTTTTTCTACGTTGATGCGTTCAATCATGTCCGGGCTCATTGTGTTGGGCCGGGCGGGTCATCCGCCCGGCATGGCTAGCCCGCGCGATGCGAGCAGGATGCGATGGTGATGGGATGGTGATGGTATAGCTTACTGATCGCGCACGACCGCTTTGCGCTTTTCGACAAAAGAGAGCATCCCGTCCTGGCCGTCTGCACTTTGCAGCGCAGCGCTGATCAGGTCTGCCTCCACCCGCAAGCCCTCTTCGAGCGAGCCTTGCAGGCCACGGCTTATCGCTTCGCGCGCCAGTGCTGCCGAGTTCAGGCTGTAAGGCGTGAAACGGGCCAGGAAGCTGCGCGCTTCGTCCATCGGGCTGTCGCCTTCCACCAGCTGGTTGACCAGGCCGATGCGCAAGGCTTCCTCGGCATCGACAAAGCGGCCGCTGAGGATGATGTCGAGCGCGCGCGACTCGCCAATCAGGCGCGGCAGGCGCTGTGTGCCACCGTATCCGGGAATCAGGCCCAGCTTGATTTCCGGCAGGCCCATCCGTGATGCGCGGGTGGCGATCCTGAAGGTGCAGGCCAGCGCCACTTCCAGTCCGCCGCCCAGTGCGAATCCGTTGATCAGCGCCACCGATGGCATGCGCAATTGCGACAGCCGCGTAATGATGCCCTGGGCCACCGCCGTATCGCGCCGCTGCTGACCGGCGCTGCGGTCCATCAGTTCCGGAATGTCAGCGCCGGCACAGAAGGCCTTGCTGCCGGCGCCGGTGACGATCAGGCCGCGGGCGCTCGATGCAGTTACCTCGTCGAGCGCCTTGTCGAGCTCGTGCAGCAGCGCAAAGTTGAGCGCATTGAGCGCCTCCGGCCGATTCAGGGTAATGACAGCGTGGTCTGCGTGAAACTCTAGATTGACGTACATCGAATTCTCCGGGATTGGACGGGATTGAATTAAGACTGTTGATTCATCGGGGCCGGGCTTCATGGAGCGAATCCACGGCCTGTCGATCATGGGCGGGTAGCGCAATGCCTCTCGATAATAATGAATTATGATTCATAAACAGATTTTACTTTCCGCATGGCTGGCAGTGGCGACAGTTTCGGCATTGACATGATGTCGTGGGCAGCAGCCACCACTTTGCGCGACCCCGAGGAACACCATGAGCCAGCAGAGCATGGCGCCAGACGAACCCTGGCAGCAAGCGCAGCAGCGCGCTGCGCTATCAAACCTGATGCAGGCCATGAAGGCCAGCGGAGAACGCGTCGATCTGTTTGAAACCCATATTTCCTGGGTGATAGTCACGCCTGCCACCGCTTGGAAATTCAAGAAAGCAATCCGGCTCGACATACTCGACTTCACCACGCTGGATGCGCGGCGTGCGTGCTGCCTGGAAGAGCTACGGCTGAACCGGCGGCTGGCCGGTGAGCTGTATCTCGGGCTGGACGCGGTGATCGGCAGCGCACAAGCGCCGCAACTGGTGGATGCGGAGAGCTGCACCGAGCCGGTTTTCGATTATGCGGTGCGGATGCAGACCTTCCCGCAGGAGGCGTTGTGGGATCACAGGGCGCGGCAGGGTCTGCTTGCCTTTGACGAAGCCGCCGGGCTTGGGCAACTGCTCGGACAGTTCCATCTGGACGCCGCAGTCGCATCGGCCGATAGCGAATTCGGCGACCCTGCGCGACTGCTGGCGGTGAGCCGCAGCAACCGGCATGAGATTGCTGCCCTGCTCGGCGACATCGCTGCGCAACAGCAACTGGAGCAGGTCAGCGCCGCACTCGAACGTTCGCACGCCACGCTGTCGCCGCTGCGCCTTGCGCGCAAGCGCGAAGGCCGCGTGCGGGAATGCCACGGCGACCTGCATTGCAGCAACCTGCTCACGCTGGATGGTCGTTCGCTGGCGTTCGACTGCATCGAATTCAACCCCGTGCTGCGCTGGATCGATGTGATCGATGACATTGCCTTTGCGGTGATGGACCTGCGCATGTTCGGGCAGGACAAGATCGCTGCCTGCCTGCTCGATGCGTGGCTGCAGGTAACCGGGGACCATGGCGTCTTGCGGCTATTGAATGCATCGATGGCCGAGCGTGCACTGGTGCGCTGCAAGGTTGGCTTGCTGCGGGCGCGCCAGCAGGAGCCGGATGCGGCGCAAGTGACGCATGCCGAGGCGCTGGCTTACCTGGCGCTGGCATGGCGATGCCTACACCCGCAGCCGGGGCGGATCATAATCACCCACGGTTTTTCCGGCTGCGGAAAGTCGACTGTGGCCGCAGCGCTTGCCCGCGTGATGGGGGCGCTGCGGCTGCGATCGGACGTTGAACGCAAGCGCTTGCTGGGAATTACGGCTGTGCAGCGTCCAGCGGCAGCGGAGCGGACGGCGCTGTATGCAGACAGTGCGCGCGAGCAGGTTTATTTGCAGTTGGCTGAACAGGCCGCGCATGTAGTCCGGTGCGGAATGACGGTGATTGTCGATGCGACGTTCCTGCAGCAGGGGCAACGTGAATTGTTGCGAACACTTGCTGGCGATTTGCAGGTGCCGATGTTGATCCTGGATTGCCGTATCGATCTTGCACTGCTGCGCGAGCGCCTCGCGGCGCGGGTGCGGGAAGGCCGGGATCCGTCGGATGCCGACCTGGATGTGCTGGCGGGACAATTGGCGCAGCATGATGCGCTGACTGCGGCGGAATTGCGTGAAACCGTTATTGTGGACACCGGGAGAGAGTTGCCCGAGGAGGCGGCGCGACGGGTGGCGGCGCTGGTTGATTTGGGTCACTAACTGTCCTTGTAGAGCAGGCTATTTACTGCACACACCGGCAGGTGCAGAAATCGCTCCCGTGCAGAGACCTGCGCTAAAAAAATCCCAACCGCACCACCTTCGGCGCTGGAAAATACCTACCGCACCACCGTCCGAATATCAGCCGAAAAACACCCCTGTGAGCCTCGCTGTTCGGTCACTAGGTGCGCA
>NZ_JAUSNH010000062.1 GCF_030645335.1 Lacisediminimonas sp.
TGGCGCTGGGCACGCTGCATGCGCTCTACAAGCCGATGCCGGGCAAGTTCAAGGATTACATCGCCATCCCCAAGCTCAATGGCTACCAGTCGCTGCACACCACGCTGATCGGTCCGTATGGCACGCCGGTCGAATTCCAGGTCCGCACCCAGGAAATGCACCGGGTGGCGGAGTCCGGCGTGGCCGCGCACTGGCTGTACAAGAATGAAGATGGCGAAACCAGCGACATGCAGCAGCGCACCCATGCCTGGTTGCAGTCCCTGCTCGACATCCAGAAGCAAACCGGCGATTCGGCCGAATTCCTCGAACACGTCAAGGTCGACCTGTTTCCGGACTCGGTGTACGTCTTTACGCCGAAGTCCACCATCATTGCGCTGCCGCGCGGCGCCACCGCGCTCGACTTCGCCTACACGATCCACACCGCCATTGGCGACCAGGCCATCGGCGCGCGCATCAATCATGAACACGCACCGCTGCGCACCGAACTGCGCAACGGCGACATCGTCGAGATCGTCACCTCATCGACCTCGCGTCCCAGCCCCACCTGGCTGACTTTCGTGCGTACCGGCAAGGCGCGTTCGGCAATTCGCCATCACTTGCGCACCATCAACCTGCCGGAGTCGATCGAACTGGGTCAGGAATTGCTGGCGCAGGCGCTGCGCGCCCTCAACCTGAGCCCGTCGATCCCGGATGCGCTGGCAGAACGGCTACTGAATGAATCCAGCGCAAAATCGCTGGACGAGCTGCATGCCGACATCGGCGTGGGCAAGCGCATGGCGGCGCTGGTGGCGCGCCATATCTTCGGCCTGTCGGAAAATGGCCTGTCTGCCGTGCCCGGCACCGACCTCGACGGCAGGCTGCTGCCCAACCGCCTGGAACCGGTCATCATTGCCGGCAACGAAGGCGCAGCCGTCCAGCTTGCCCCCTGTTGCCTGCCGATTCCCGGCGACAAGATGCTGGGCCACCTGCGGCGCGACCAGGGATTGACGGTGCATGCATCCGATTGCGAAATCGCCAAGCGTCAGCGCTCGAAAGAACCTGAGCAATGGACCGAAGTGAAATGGGCAAGCGACCTGAACCGGCGCTTCGACTGCCGCATCAAGGTATTGGTCAAGAATGAAAAAGGCGTGCTGGCCCGGGTGGCGGCCGAGATCGGCGAAGCCGACGCCAACATCATTTTCGTGGGCATGGACGAAGACCGTGACCAGAAAATGACCCAGTTGCGCTTTACCGTCCAGGTAGAGGATCGGGTGCACCTGGCGCGCCTGATGCGCAACATCCGCCAGGTGCCGTCGGTCGCCCGCATCGTCCGCGAACGGGCTTAGGCCGGCCCCGGTGCGGGGTAATTCACCGCCATGATTTCCAGCTCCTCCGGACCGGCCGGCGTTTGCAGCGTCACCAGGTCGCCGACACGCGATTTCGTGAGCGCGCGCGCCACCGGTGAAATCCAGCTGATCTTGCCATTGAGCGGATCGATTTCATCAATCCCCACGATGGTCACGACATGTTGTTCGCCATTGCGCGTGACATAGCTGACCGTCGCGCCAAAAAACGCCTGGTCATTGCCATGATGGATGCTGGGGTCGACCACTTCAGCCAGGTCCATGCGCTTGGTGAGGAAACGTATGCGGCGGTCAATCTCGCGCAGGCGGCGCTTGCCGTAGATGTAGTCGCCATTTTCCGAGCGGTCGCCGTTGGACGCGGCCCAGTGCACGATCCTGACCACTTCGGGCCGATCGACATCGATGAGCTGGAACAGCTCTGCGCGAATGCGCTGATAGCCGGCTGGCGTAATGTAGTTGCGGGTGCCCGCGGGGATTTCCGGCAGTGGTTCACCACTGTCGTCGTCTTCATCGTCGCTTTCTTTTACAAAGGCCTTGTTCATGCCTGTGTTGGCAATGCCCGGCCGCGGCGCGCACCGACTCCGGTCACGGGCGCGCCCGACTCCAGCACGAAATTCGCGCCGGGACCGGCAGTCAGCAGCGTGGTCAGCGTGGGCATCAGTTCGCGCAACTCGGCTTCCAGCGTCCACGGCGGATTGATGATGAACATGCCGCTGCCGGTCAGGCCAAAGCCGTCCGGCGACGCCTCACTGATCGACAGGGTGACATTGAGCCAGTCCTTGCCCGGCATGCGCTTCAAGCGCTCCGGCAACTGGCGCGCCTCCATGCGTTGCAACAGCGGATACCAGATTGCATAAGTGCCGGTCGGAAAACGTCCAAGCGCATCGTCGAGCACGTCCTTTACCCGCCGGTAGTCCATTTTGTCTTCGTAGGGCGGATCGATCAGGATCAGGCCGCGCCGCGATGGTGGCGGCAGCAGTGCCTTGAGGGCAGTGAAACCATCCTCGCGTTCCACCATCACCCGTTTGCCGCGGCCGCCGGCCGGCGCATGCGCATCGAGCTTGCGCATGTTTTCAACCAGAACCTTGCTTTCGTTATGATGCAATTCGAACAAGCGCAGGCGATCCAGCGGGCGCAACAATTTGGCCGCAATGAACGGCGAACCGGGATAAGAACGCAACTGGTCACCGGTGTTGTAGCCACGCACGGCCTCGACATAACGGGCCAGCGGAGCCGGCAGGTCCTTGCGGCCCCACAACCGGCTGATGCCGGACTGGTATTCGGCGTTGCGGCTGGCCTGCGGGCTGCCGAGCGAATAAATGCCGCCGCCGGCATGGGTATCCACAAACATCACCGCGCCGTCCTTCTGGACCATGTAATCCAGCAACTGCGTCAGGACCAGGTGCTTGAGTACGTCGGCATGGTTCCCGGCGTGAAATGCGTGGCGGTAGCTGAACATCGTTTTCCTTGGATATGCGCCACGAGGTGCCGTTGAAGCGACCGGATTTCCTGGATGGCTCGATCTATGTCGCGACGCGGGATGCCGTGTGAGGACCCTCAATGACCGGATGCACCGGTGACGCGATGGCTTGCTGCGGGCTGCTGCCGTGCCGGGCTGGGCCAAAAGCCTGCCTCCCTGCACGCCGCGCGACAAGACGCAATAAAGCATGATTGTAACAAGTGCGCGGCAGGCGATGGGCCAGCGGTCCGAATTAATCGAGTAGTCAAGGTTTGCGATGCGACTTTCACCCGCAGGAGTGCGCCCATGCTGGGCGCACCAAAAAAAAGCGCCAGTGAACAGAATCACTGGCGCACCGGTAAAGCGCTGGCGCGCATCACCTTGGGTCGGGCAGTTTCAGTCAGCGTAGATGCCGCCTTCCTGGCAACCGGCGCCCACTTGTCGGACCCGGATGCATCGCCTAATTCTGCGCAACCGGTTCTGTACCAAGTCCGGCAACGCGTTCGATCACAACCGGGTCTTTAGTGGCATCTGTCGCGCCACTCATGTCCTGTTTGGCGGGATCGTCGTAGTCAGTGCAAGAAGCAAGAAGCATTGCTGTCGCTGCGGCAAGTGCCAGTCGGCTCCAAGGGCGGGTGTGGATGGGTTGCATAAGCTATCTCCTGAGTAAATTACTGAAAGCGGATGGCGTCCCCGCAAGCGGGTCAGCAATAGAAGTCCGCGCTCCGGGACGATCCTGTTGTCCTTCGGCACGGCCACATTTAAATGGAAAGGCAGCTTGCCGCGCATGATGTGGATCAAACCTGCACCATCCTGTGGGCGCCGGGCGGTTCAAGTCCTTGAGCTCAAGACTGCCGCGGTACACCGCCGGTCGAAGTAGCCGATAGTCGCTACAGTTTTCAGAAGTGGGGCGCACATGAAAAAAAAGCCGCACCCTTTCGAGTGCGGCTTTCGTCCTGCCCAACGCGGTGTCTCCTCCGCCCGGCTAGCTGGTTCCGCTGCGGCGGATCAGGCAGCCTTTCTTTCGCTGCTGTCGGCTGCGTCGTGCGCTGTGCCGTCAAAGAATTGCTCGTCCTCGGTCGAGCCATGCAATGCCGTGGTCGACGATTGCCCCTGCTGCACCGCCTGCGACACCGCGTCGAAATAGCCGGTACCGACCTCGCGCTGGTGCTTGACGGCCGTGAAACCCTTGTCGGCCGCGGCGAATTCGGCTTCCTGCATTTCGACGAAGGCGGTCATGTTCTGGCGGGCGTAGCCATAGGCCAGGTTGAACATCGAGTAGTTCAGCGAATGGAAGCCGGCCAGCGTGATGAACTGGAACTTGTAACCCATTGCGCCGAGTTCGCGCTGGAATTTCGCAATCGTTGCGTCGTCCAGGTTCTTTTTCCAGTTGAACGACGGTGAGCAGTTATAGGCCAGCATCTTGCCCGGGAATTTTGCATGGACAGCGTCGGCGAATGCCTTGGCAAAAGCCAGGTCCGGTTTGCCGGTCTCGCACCACACCAGGTCCACATAGGGGCAATAGGCGATGGCGCGGGCCACAGCCGCATCGAGGCCCGGCTTGACCCGGAAAAAGCCTTCCACGGTACGCTCCCCGGTGCAGAACTGGCGGTCAATCGGATCGACGTCGGACGTCAACAGGTCGGCCGCTTCGGCATCGGTACGGGCAATCACAAGGGTTGGCGTACCCATCACATCGGCGGCCAGCCGCGCGGCATTGAGCTTGTCGACCGCCTCGCGGGTCGGCACCAGCACCTTGCCACCCATGTGGCCGCATTTCTTCACCGAAGCCAGTTGGTCTTCAAAGTGGACGCCAGCCGCGCCGGCGTCAATCATTGCCTTCATCAGTTCGAAGGCGTTCAGCACACCGCCGAAACCGGCCTCGGCATCGGCCACGATGGGCGCGAAATAATCGATATCGCCACGGCCCTCGGACCACTGGATCTGGTCAGCGCGCTGGAATGTGTTGTTGATGCGCTTGACGACTTGCGGCACCGAATTGACCGGATACAACGACTGGTCGGGATACATTTCACCGGCCGAGTTGGCGTCGCCGGCGACTTGCCATCCGGACAGATAGATCGCCTTCAGGCCCGCCTTCACCTGCTGCATGGCCTGGTTGCCCGTCAGCGCACCAAGGGTGGCAACGAAAGGCTCGTCGCGCAGCAGCTCCCACAGCTTGTCGGCGCCGCGATGGGCCAGCGTGTGCTCGATCCTCACCGAGCCGCGCAGCTTGACCACGTCCTCTGCCGTGTAATTGCGCTTGATGCCTGCCCAGCGCGGGTTCTCTGCCCAGTCGGTTTCCAATGCGCGGATCTGCTCTTGTCGTGTGCTCATGTCGTATCTCCTGAAGGTGAATGAAATTGGGTGTTTCAAGTGCCGGCCTGTTGACACCATGTTAGCCCTGCTATTGCATGGCACCATACTCTTATATAAGACATCTTTAAAAATTCTTTATCTTTTAAAACAATAACTTGGCAACCGTTTTTCTTTATATGAAATGCTTTTTCTTCATTCGGTAATCGATCATAATGCTATGCAGTGATGATTTTCCGCATTATGAGAGTGCGAGGGGCATCTGTGAAATCCAGGCCCGATTGGTGCATGCTGTAGGCATGATGAAAGTAATGATGTCGAGGACACCGCCTGCAGTTGGCTATGCCTTGCTCGCGGCCGCGCTGTTCGGCGCCAGCGCACCGCTGGCCAAAATCGTGCTGGGCGATGCGTCGCCGGTGCTGATCGCCGGCCTGCTCTACCTGGGAAGCGGGATAGGGCTGGCCGTCTGGATTGCCGTGCGGCGATTGCTATTGCGGCATGAGCCGCTGCGGGCGATTGCCAGGGCCGACCTGCCCTGGCTGGGCGGGGCAGTCGTGGCGGGCGGCATGGCTGGGCCGGTGCTGCTGATGTCGGGCCTGGCGATCACCGATGCGGCCAGTGCGTCGCTGCTGCTCAACATGGAATCGGTGCTGACGGCCTTATTGGCCTGGTTCGTGTTCCGCGAGCACTTCAACCGCCGCATTTTCATTGGGATGCTGCTCATCGTTGCCGCCGGTGGCCTGCTGGCGTGGGCCCCCGCCGCCAGCACAGGCGCTCCGGTGCTGCACACCGGCGCACTGCTGATCATCGCGGCGTGCCTGTGCTGGGCGCTGGACAACAACCTGACCCGAAAAATTTCCGGCAACGATGCTGTGCAGATCGCTGCGATCAAGGGCCTGGTTGCTGGTTCGGTGAATGTGGCGATTGCGCTATGGACCGGCGCCGCCTGGCCGCAGGCGGGCATCGTGCTGTCGACTGCGGCAATCGGCCTGGCCGGCTATGGGGTGAGCCTGGTGATGTTCGTGCTGGCATTGCGCGCGCTGGGCACGGCGCGCACCGGCGCTTATTTCGCGAGCGCGCCGTTCGTCGGCGCGGCGCTGTCACTGCTGATATTCGGTGGAACACCTTCGCTGCAGTTCTGGCTGGCGGGCGCGCTGATGGCCGTGGGACTGTGGCTGCACCTGACCGAGCGCCATGCCCACCGGCACCGGCACCAGCCGCTGGACCATACGCATGCGCATGTCCATGATGAACACCACCAGCACACGCATGATTTCGATTGGGATGGCCAGGAGCCGCACACGCACAGGCATCACCATGACCCGCTGCTGCATGATCATCCGCATTATCCGGACTTGCATCACCGGCACCGGCACTGATGCCGCTGGCCGCCGCACCGGCACGAAGCCGCTAGTGCGCTTGCCGGCACAGCGTCAAGCTGTTGCGCGCTCAGCGCTGGCCGCCGTCCTGCCGCCGACACCGAGCGCCGTCACCACCGCCAGCATCTGGAATATGCCGATGACCACGAACACACTGGCCGGACTACCCAAGTCCATCAAGAAGCCGAAACTCAGCGGCCCCAGTGCAAAGCCCACATCCAGTCCGGAATAGACGACGCCATAGACGCGCCCGGTGGCGTTCTTGGGCGCCGCCGCGCGTATCAGCAAGTCGCGCGATGGTGCGCTCAGGCCCGCGCCGAAGCCAACCACCGCCATCAGCAGCGGCACCATCCACAGTGCGGCAAGACCGCTGGCAATGACCAGCGAGAACGCACCGGACACCCCCAGTGTCACGGCAATTGTCCGCTCATGGCGCGACCTGCCGGATGCAATGAAACCGCCCAGCACGGTGCCTGCGGCAGACGCCAGCATGTAGGCGGTGAACCCGGTGGTCGCGGTGGCCAGGGACATGCCGAACAGTTCGCGCAATGCCGGAATAGAAAAGGTCTTGACGCCCGAAATGGCGACGGCAATCACAAAGAAAAAGCCAAAGCACAGCCACACGCCCCGCTCGCGCATGAAGCCGGCGCCAGCGCCGGCAACGGACTTGGCGCCCATGCCGCCCGACGCTTTGGCCGATGCCACGGCATCGCTTTCGGCCTGGGTTTGCAGGTGGTCACGAAAAACCAGCAGCAAGGCCAGCACACCCAGCGGCAAGACAGCGGCGCAGGCGAAAGCGACGCGCCAGTCGGTGGCCAGTGCAATGGGCACCAGCAGCGCCGGCGCCAGCGCCCAGCCAAGCGTGCCCGCTATGCTGTGCGTTGAAAACGCATGGCCGAGGCGCTCCACCGATACCCGCTTGTTGAGCAGGGTCAGGTCGGCCGGATGGAATACGCCATTGCCAAGTCCGGCCAGGACTGCACCGGCCATCAGCACCGCGTAGTGATGGGCGCTGGCCAGCACCAGCGCCGACAGGCCCAGCAATGCCAGTCCGACGTACAGGACAATGCGCGCACCGAATCGGTCGACCACGAAGCCGGCAAAGAATTGCACCACGCTCGATACGATGAAGAACACCGTCACCAGCAACCCCAGCTCGACATACGAGGCATTGAAGGCATCCTTGAGCCACGGGAACAGGGACGGCAGCAACAGATGGAAGAAATGTGACGTGGTATGGGCGGCTGCAACGAGGCCAATGACATTGGCGTCCTGCCGGATGCTGCTCGCGGGTAAGGATGCGGACATGGTTTCTTCTTGTCTGGTGTGCGGCGCAAGCGGATGTTCAAACCCGTTTGCGGTCGGGGAAGTTCAAGTCAGTACAGCGAAAGCTTTGCGCAATCGAAAAAAAAGGCAGCGCATGCGCTGCCCATCATTTTGCCCGAAAAGCAACTTGTTCGATTAACGCATCAGAATAATGGCGCCAACGCCAATAATCATTGCTACCGCAACGACAGCAGCAGATGCATCGACGAGTATCCGAAATGCACGCTCTTCATCCTTCAGGAATTCCTTGATCGCACGTGACATGTTTGCACCTCCATTCCATTTTCCAGATTGAATTTCACTCTAACCCAATTCAATTTTCCGGCAAAGCGTAATGCACAAGGCTATAGAGAAAGGCTGTTGACAAGGTGACGAAGCCGGTCACGACCAACAGACGGTAATGCCGTATCCATCCGGTAAAACAGTCCAGGCGTTTGGCTTGCGCGACGGGATGAAGCGTGCCAAGCATGGCCAGGAATGCTGAAACGGCAAGACATAGCGTCAGCACCGCCATCACGACACCGGCCCAATCCGGCGTCGTTGCGCGCTTCCCCAACAAATGACTGAGCAGGTCGTAAGCACCAGACGCAGCAAACCCCATCCCGACCCAACCCAGCTGGCCATCCTGAACCGCGCGGATCGGATTGGTACGGGACGACGAATCCGGATTCAGGTCAGCAAGCTTTGCCAATAACAGGAAAAACAAGGGAAGCGTTGCCGGAATCACGATGTTCACAAAAAACCACCCCATTCCATCCCCACATCGTTGATGTTCGCGAAATTGTAACTTGATAAATTCGGCAATTTCACCTTTTTTGCGGGCGCGTAAAAAAAAAGGGAGACCATCTGGCCTCCCTGTCCGGCTAACGCCCTTGAAGCGGCTTACACCCCTTTTTCAAACGCCAGTTCGCTGCCCTGCACGTCGATGCTGACGATATCCTTCGGCCCGAACTTGCCCTGCAAAATTGCCTTGGACAGCGGGTTTTCGATCTGTTGCTGGATCGCGCGCTTGAGCGGACGCGCACCATATACCGGATCGAATCCTGCCTCGGCAATCTTTTGCAATGCGGCGTTGGATATCTGCAAGCCGATTTCCATGTTGGCCAGGCGCTTTTCCAGCACGCCCAACTGGATCTTCGCGATGGCGCCGATCTGCTTTTCGTCAAGCGCGTGGAACACCACGATCTCGTCGATGCGGTTGATGAACTCCGGCCGGAAATGCCCGCGCACTTCGGCCATCACCGCCAGCTTGACCAGGCCCGGTTCGCTGTCTTCCATCGACTGGATCCTGTGCGAACCCAGGTTCGAGGTCATCACGATCACGGTATTCTTGAAGTCCACCGTGCGGCCCTGTCCATCGGTCATGCGACCGTCGTCCAGCACTTGCAGCAACACGTTGAACACATCCGGATGGGCCTTTTCGATTTCGTCGAGCAAGATCACGCTGTATGGCTTGCGGCGCACGGCTTCGGTCAGGTAGCCGCCTTCTTCATAGCCGACATAACCCGGCGGCGCACCGATCATGCGCGCCACCGAATGTTTCTCCATGAATTCGCTCATGTCGATCCGGATCATGGCTTCTTCGGTATCGAACAGGAACGAGGCCAGCGCCTTGCACAGCTCGGTCTTGCCCACACCGGTGGGGCCAAGGAACATGAAGGAACCGTATGGCCGGTTAGGGTCGCCGAGTCCGGCGCGCGAACGACGGATCGCGTCCGACACCGCAGCGATCGCTTCATCCTGGCCGACCACGCGCTGATGCAACTGGTCTTCCATCTGTATCAGCTTGTCGCGTTCGCCCTGCATCATCTTCGATACCGGAATGCCGGTTGCGCGCGACACCACTTCGGCAATCTCTTCGGCGCCGACCTGGGTGCGCAACAGCCTCGGCTTGGCCGTGGTGGCCAGCTTTTCGGTACTGTCGGCATGCTTTAGCTGATTCTCCAGCTCAGGCAGGCGACCGTACTGCAGCTCCGACATTTTCTGCCAGTCGCCGCGGCGGCGCGCCTCGTCCATCTCCTGCCGGATCTTTTCGATTTCTTCCTTGATGGCCTGGGTGCCTTGCACCATCGACTTTTCGGCTTTCCAGACTTCTTCCAGGTCCGCATACTCGCGTTCCAGGCGACCGATCTCTTCTTCCAGCAGACCATGCCGCTTCTGCGACGCTTCGTCGGTCTCTTTCTTGACCGCTTCGCGCTCGATCTTGAGCTGGATCAGGCGCCGGTCGAGCCGATCCATGACTTCCGGCTTGGAGTCGATCTCGATCTTGATCTTCGATGCGGCCTCGTCGATCAGGTCGATCGCCTTGTCCGGCAGGAAGCGATCCGTAATATAGCGATGCGACAGCTCGGCGGCGGCGACGATGGCCGGGTCGGTGATTTCAACACCATGGTGCACTTCGTATTTTTCCTGCAGGCCGCGCAGGATGGCGATGGTCGCCTCCACGCTCGGCTCGCCGACGATGATTTTCTGGAAGCGACGCTCCAGTGCGGCGTCCTTCTCGACATACTTGCGGTACTCGTCGAGCGTGGTCGCGCCGATGCAATGCAGCTCGCCGCGCGCCAGTGCCGGCTTCAGCATGTTGCCGGCATCCATCGATCCTTCCGCCTTGCCGGCGCCGACCATGGTGTGCAATTCGTCGATGAACACAATGGTCTGGCCCTCGTCCTGCGCCAATTCCTTCAACACCGACTTCAGCCGCTCTTCAAATTCGCCGCGATACTTGGCGCCGGCCACCAGCGAGGCCATGTCCAGCGACAACACGCGCTTGTTCTTCAGGCTTTCGGGCACCTCGCCGTTGACAATGCGCTGTGCCAGGCCTTCGACAATCGCCGTCTTGCCCACACCGGGCTCGCCGATCAGCACCGGATTGTTCTTGGTCCTGCGCTGCAATACCTGGATCGCACGACGAATTTCATCGTCGCGCCCGATCACCGGGTCGAGCTTGCCATTGCGGGCCCGTTCGGTCAGGTCCACCGTATATTTCTTCAGGGATTCGCGCTGGCCTTCTGCCTCGGCGGAATTGACCTTGGTTCCGCCACGCACGGCATCGATCGCGGTTTCCAGCGATTTACGGGTCAGGCCTTGCTCGCGCGCAGCACGGCCGGCGTCGGATTTGTCGTCGGCCAGGCCTAGCAGCACCATTTCGCTTGCAATGAACTGGTCGCCGCGCTTTTGGGCTTCCTTGTCCGCCAGGTTCAGCAGGTTCAACAAATCGCGTCCGATCTGGACCTGGCCGCCGGTGCCCGTCACCTTGGGCAGGCGCTCGGTCGCCATTTTCAGGTCGGACTGCAGGCCGCCGACATTGACACCGGCGCGCTGCAACAATGAACGTGCGCCGCCATCGTCCTGGCTCAACAGCGCCGTCAGCAGGTGCGCTGGCTCTATGTATTGGTTATCATTGCCCACAGCCTGGCTCTGGGCATCCGCCAGCGCCTCTTGTAGTTTTGTTGTGAATTTATCAATGCGCATCGTGCACTCCAAAAAGGATTCGTCTTCCCTGAATCTATGGGTGCATGACCACAATTCAAGAAAGGATTTATCCCGGCAACGGGCAGCCCATGGAACTGCATCAACTTCAAGTCGCTTATAACCAGGAACAGGACCGCCTGGTCATGCGCGCGACCTTTCGCAATGAGCAAAAAGCCTTGCACGAGGTACGCGCCTGGTTGACGCGACGTATCCTGATCAGGCTGTGGCCCGGCATCCTGCGCGCCCTGGAAACCAAGATCACGCTGGAACAGCCGCAGGCGCAACATGCCAAGCGCGAGATCGTTGGCATGGCGCATGAAGCGTCGATCAACGACAACGTCCGGCGCGGCGGCTTTGCCGCCAAGTTTGAAGAAACGGCGCAGGAATATCCCTTGGGCACCGACCCCTTGCTGGTGACGACCGCCAATTTCCACCTCAAGGCAAACCAGCCGGTCCGCATTGAATTCATTGACGTGGCCGGCAAGCGTTTCGAGATTGCCTTCTCGGATCGGGTGCTGCATGGATTCTGCAAGCTGCTGCAGGATGCCGCCAGCAAGGCGCAATGGGAAGTCAGCCTGGCAATGCCGGGCATGACAGACGTGCAGCCGGCTTCGACGACGCTAAACTGAATGAACCGGGGAAGAAAGGCCAGGCCGCCCAAGGCGTCACCGCCGACAGCAGGACGATGCTGGCGGGATTGATTCAGGCCAGGGCCCGGTAGGTCGCATAGCCCGCGATACAGAACAGGATGGAGCCGAGCAGATGCAGCGCCGAATGGCCGAACATCCACAGGTACTGCCCGCGCTGCAGCAGCAACATGGCTTCTGCCGAGAAGGTCGAGAAGGTGGTCAGGCCACCGAGCAGGCCGGTGACCAGGAACAGCCGCCAGGTTTCCGGCAAGGCCGGATAGGACTCGAACAGGCCGACGGCCAACCCGATCAGGTAGCCACCCACCAGGTTTGCCACCAGCGTACCGAGCGGAAAAGTCAGGAACACCGTATTCAATCGCAAGCCCAGGTGCCAGCGGCACCATGCGCCAATGGTCGCACCGAGTCCGACGGCGAGCCAGGTCACTGGCTGGCCTGCCATTTCTTCAGCGCCGTATCATCGCTGACCCGTGCATCGACCCAGCGCGACCCGTCCGGGGTCTGCTCTTTTTTCCAGAACGGCGCATCGGTCTTCAGGTAGTCGATGATGAACTCGCAGGCCGCAAATGCCTCGCCCCGATGCGGCGACGTCACCGCCACCAGCACGATCTGGTCGAGCGGCATCAGCGGGCCAACCCGGTGGATCACCAACGCGTCGCACACGGGCCAGCGGGCCTTGGCCTGGACAATAATGTCTTCCAGCGCCTTTTCGGTCATGCCTGGGTAATGCTCCAGTTCCATCGCCGCCACGCTGGAGCCGTCGTTCATGTCGCGCACGGTGCCGACGAAGCTGACGATGGCGCCGATCCCCGGCTGGTCCGCGCGCAGCATCGCCACTTCGTGGCTGAGGTCAAAATCCTGTTGCTGGACGCGCACTGGCATGGCCGCTCCCTAACCGCCGGTCACGGGCGGGAAAAACGCCACTTCGCAGCCGGGTGTGACAGGGGTCGATTCGTCGCTCATTTGCTGGTTGTAAGCCATGCGCAGCGCGCGCCCTTGCGCCAGCGCCTCTGCCCATGCGCCGCCGCGCGCCTGCAAGTGTTGCCGCACGTCGCCGATGGTTTGCACGCCGGCAGGCAGCTCGACCGACTCCTGCGCGGTGTTCAAGGCCTCGCGCACACTGGCAAAAAATCGGAGTTGTATCTGCATGGCGTGGTCGTTCCGTAATCAGTGATCGGTCATCAGTCGTGGATAAAGCAATGCATCAGTAAAGCAATCCATCAAACGGCAGGAAGCGCACCTGGTCGCCTTGCGCGATGGTGGCGCCAGCCGGATTGTCGACCAGGCCGTCGCCCCAGACCGTGCTGGTGAGCACACCCGAACTCTGGTTCGGGAACAGGTCGAGTCCGCCGGCGGCATTGATCCGCGCCCGCAGGAATTCATTGCGGCGATCGGCCTTGGGCCATGCGAAGTCGGCGCGCATGGTGACGGCACGCGGGGCGCACCGGATGTCGCCCTGCAAGCGCAGGATGAAGGGCCGCACGAACAGCATGAAGGTGACCAGGCTCGATACCGGATTGCCGGGCAGCCCCAGGAACCAGGCCGCGCCGCTGCCATTGGCGTCGCCCGCCGTGCCAGCTTGCCGCCGGCTCACTTCGCCGAACGCCAGCGGTTTGCCGGGCTTCACAGCAATCTGCCACATGTTGAGCTTACCCTCGGCTTCGACTGCCGGTTTGATATGGTCTTCCTCGCCGACCGATACACCGCCAGAGGTGATGATCAGGTCATTGTCCTGCGCCGCGCGGCGCAGCGTGTCACGGGTCGCTTCCAGCGTGTCGGGCACGATGCCGTAGTCGGCGATTTCGCAACCGAAATTTTCCAGCAAGGCGCGCAGGGAGAAGCGATTGGAGTTGTAGATGGCGCCCGGCTTGAGTTCTTCGCCCGGCATGGCCAGCTCGTCACCGGTGAAAAACACGGCGACCCGCAAGCGGCGCACCACAGGCAGGCTGGCCAGTCCGACTGACGCCGCCAGCCCCATTTCCTGGGCCCGCATGCGGGTGCCGGCTGGCAGGATGACGCTGCCGGCACGGATGTCTTCGCCAGCCCGTCGCACCCATTCGCCGCTCACCGGCGCATGACGGACAGTGACGCGGTCGCCGCCCGGGTCCTTGTGCAGTTCGCACATTTCCTGCATCACGACCGCATCCGCCCCGGGCGGGATCATGGCGCCGGTGAAGATGCGCGCGGCCGTTCCGGGCGCAAGCAGGGTGCCGACCTGCCCTGCCGGTATGCGCTGGCTGACAGCCAGCGTGACCTCGGGCAATTTGCAGTCGGCAGCACGCACGGCATAACCGTCCATCGACGTGTTGTCCATCGGCGGCACGTTGATCAGGGACGTCTGGTCGGCGGCCAGCACGCGGCCGTTTGCCGCCAGCGTGTCGATCACTTCGGTTCCGGTCAACGGCTTGGCTGCGGCCAGCAGGAAATCCAGCGCCTCCTGCACGCTCAGCATGGGATTGGGCTTGTTCATAGTCCCGTATGCTCGGCAATCATTTGCTTGACCTGCGCGGCATCGACCGGCATCACGGTAAACCGCTGCGGCAGGGACTCGATGTTTTCGAAGCCGGCCGGACGATCCGCATCGTGCCCGAGCGCCTCACGGATGGTTTCATTGAACTTGGCAGGCAATGCCGTTTCCAGCACGATCATCGGCACGCCGGGCACGGCGCATTCGCGCGCCACCTTGACGCCGTCTGCGGTGTGGGTATCGATCATCACGCCGCAATTGGCGTGGACGTCGCGGATCGTCGCCAGCCGGTCCTGGTGCACCGATTTGCCGGACAGGAAACCGAAGTCGCCGACTTTGCGATGCTCGTCGCCATCGCTGCCTGCACGCCCGGACAGGTCAAAGCCGCCCTCATGCTCGACCTTGCGGAACAGCGCGCGCAGCCGGGTCGCATCACGATCCAGCAAGTCGAAAATGAAGCGCTCGAAATTGGATGCCTTGCTGATGTCCATGCTCGGGCTGCTGGTGTGCCAGGTCTCTGCCGACTTGCGCACACGGTAGACGCCGGTACGGAAAAATTCGTCCAGCACATCGTTTTCGTTGGTGGCGGCGACCAGCCGGTCGATCGGCAGGCCCATCATGCGCGCAATGTGACCGGCGCAGATATTGCCGAAATTGCCGGACGGTACGGTGAACGACACTTTCTGGTCATTGCTGGTAGTGGCCGCCAGGTAACCGCGGAAATAATAGACCACCTGCGCCACCACCCGCGCCCAGTTGATCGAGTTGACGGTGCCGATCTTCTGGCGCGCCTTGAATGCGTGGTCGTTGGACACTGCCTTGACGATGTCCTGGCAATCGTCGAACACGCCTTCGACGGCGATATTGAAAATATTCTGGTCTTGCAGGCTGAACATCTGGGCGCGCTGGAACGCACTCATCTTGTTGTGCGGCGACAGCATGAAAACCCGTATCCCCTTCTTGCCGCGCATGGCGTATTCGGCCGCACTGCCGGTGTCGCCCGAGGTTGCGCCCAGGATATTGAGCTCTGCATGCTGCTTGGTCAGGATGTATTCGAACAGGTTGCCCAACAACTGCATCGCCATGTCCTTGAATGCCAGCGTCGGCCCGTTCGACAGCGACTGCAGCAGGATGGTGGCGCCGCCAAGGCTTTCGAGCTTGCGCAGCGGTGTGATCTGCGTGGCGTCATCGCCCGGCCGGGCGTTGCAATACACCGCCGGCGTGTAAGTCATTGCGGTCAGCGCGCGCAGGTCCTGCTCGGGAATGTCGGTAGCAAACTTGCGCAGGATTTCGAACGCCAGTTCGGCATAGGACAAGGTGCGCCAGGCATCGAGTTCAGCGCCACTGACCTGCGGATAGTGCTCGGGCAAGTACAGGCCGCCATCCGGCGCGAGTCCGCCCAGCAGGATTTCGGAGAAGGATTGCGGCGCCGCCTGTCCGCGGGTCGAGAGGTATTTCATCGTCAGTGCAGGGCAATCAATCAGCTCAGTTGTTCAAGGCGGATACGGGTTACTTTTCCCGATACCGCCGACAGTGCTTCCATGCGCGCAATCGCGGCGTCGATATGCTTCTCCTGCGTCTGGTGCGTCAGCAGGATGATGTCGGCCTGGGTTTCGCCCTCGGCCGGTTCCTTTTGCAGCATGGCGTCGATCGAAATGCCGGCGTCCGCCAGGATACGGGTCAGGTCGGCCAGCACGCCCACCTGGTCGGCGACTTTCAGGCGCAGGTAATAACTGGTCGTGATTTCCGACATTGGCAGGATCGGCGTGTCGGCCATCGCGTCCGGCTGGAAAGCCAGGTACGGTACCCGGTGACCGGGATCGGCACTCGCCAGGCGAGCAATATCCACCAGATCTGCGATCACGGCCGACGCCGTCGGTTCCGAACCGGCGCCCTTGCCGTAATACAAGGTGGCGCCGACGGCATCACCTTGCACCAGCACGGCATTCATTGCGCCTTCGACATTTGCCAGCAGGCGCCGGGCCGGGATCAGCGTCGGATGTACCCGCAACTCGATGCCGCGATCGGTGCGGCGGGTAATGCCCAGCAACTTGATGCGATACCCGAGCTGCTCCGCATAAGCAATGTCGACCGCATCCAGTGCGTCGATGCCTTCCACGTACGCCTTGTCGAATTGCACCGGCGTGCCGAATGCAATCGCCGACATGATCGTCACCTTGTGCGCAGCGTCAATACCCTTGATGTCGAAAGTCGGATCGGCTTCGGCATAGCCCAATTGCTGCGCCTGCTTCAGCACAGTGGCGAAATCGAGGCCCTTGTCGCGCATTTCGGACAGGATGAAATTGGTGGTGCCGTTGATGATGCCGGCGATCCATTCGATGCGGTTGGCTGTCAGCCCTTCACGCAGCGCCTTGATGATAGGGATGCCGCCGGCAACCGCCGCTTCGAAGGCGACGATGACGCCCTTTTCCTGCGCCGCCTTGAAAATCTCGGTGCCGTGGATGGCCAGCAACGCCTTGTTTGCCGTGACCACATGCTTGCCGTTGGCAATCGCCTTCATCACCAGCTCACGCGCTATGCCATAGCCCCCGATCAGCTCGATCACGATGTCGATGTCGGGATTGGTGACCACCAGGTTGGCGTCGGTCACGATTTCGCACTGGGAGCCGACGACCTGGCGGGCGCGCTCCACATTCAGGTCGGCCACCATGGCGATTTCGATGCCACGTCCGGCCCGGCGCCGGATCTCTTCCTGGTTGCGCTTCAATACGTCGAAAGTACCGCCACCGACGGTGCCGATGCCCAGCAAGCCTACTTTGATTGGTTTCATTTGATTGTCAGATCGGATGGAGCAGTGTCAGGCAGTGCCGTGACGCCGGCGATAACGGTCGAGGAAGCGGGCAATGCGCCCGATCGCCAGCGACAGGTCGTCAACATTGGGAAGGAACACCAGCCGGAAATGATCGGTGGTGGGGCAATTGAATCCGGTGCCCTGGACGATCAGCACCCGTTCCTCGGCCAGCAGCTCATAGGCAAATTGCTGGTCGTCTTCGATCGGATAGAGCTTCGGGTCCAGCCGCGGGAACATGTACAGCGCCGATTTCGGCTTGACGCAGCTCACGCCGGGAATTTCGGTCAGCAGCCGGTGCGCAAGGTCGCGCTGCCGGGTCAGCCGGCCGGTCGGTGAAATCAGGTCGTTGATGGTCTGGTATCCACCGAGCGCGGTCTGGATCGCGTATTGGCCCGGCGCATTGGCGCACAGGCGCATCGACGCCAGCATGTTCAGGCCTTCGATATAGTCCTTGGCATGGCGCTTCTCCCCGGACACCACCATCCAGCCGGACCGATAGCCACAGGAACGGTAATTCTTTGACAAGCCGTTCAGGGTGATGAACAACACATCGTCGGCCAGCGACGCGATCGAATCATGGGTATTGCCGTCGTACAGGACCTTGTCGTAAATCTCGTCGGCAAACACCACCAGCTGGTGCTGGCGCGCCAGGTCGACGATTTGCTGCAGCAACTCGACCGGATACAGCGCACCGGTCGGGTTGTTCGGATTGATCACGACAATCGCCTTGGTATTGCTGGTGATTTTTTTCTTGATGTCGTCGATGTCGGGATACCAGTCGGCCTGCTCGTCGCACACGTAATGCACGGGCTTTCCGCCCGACAGGCTGACGGCTGCCGTCCACAACGGATAGTCCGGCGCCGGCACCAGCACTTCATCGCCGGTATTGAGCAGCGCGTTCATGCTCATCACGATCAGCTCTGAAGCGCCGTTGCCGAGGTAGATGTCATCAATGGTCACGCCGGCAATGTTTTTTTCCTGCGTGTATTGCATGATCGCCTTGCGCGGCGCGAACATGCCCTTGGAATCGGTGTAACCCGACGCATTGCCCATGTTGCGAATCATGTCCTGCACGATTTCTTCAGGCGCTTCGAAGCCGAACACGGCGAGGTTGCCGATGTTGAGCTTGATGATCTTGTGGCCTTCTTCCTCCATCTGCCGGGCCTTTTCAAGCACCGGTCCTCGGATGTCGTAGCAGACGTCGGCAAGCTTCTTGGATTTCTGGATGGGACGCACGGGGTGTTACCTCAGTGATGGCGCGCGTGATTGGCGCACGTCGAACGTCAGCGCTTTGTTGCGGCGCGATAAGCCCACCATTGTGCCGAATGCGATGGCTTTTATCAATCGGTAAGCGCCCCCGCAGAGTGGAAAAGGTACAATGCCGGGTGTTTTCCGGAAGCCGCGCCGCCGCTTGCGGTCCGTGCTTTCGCCACGGGCCGGCTGACCGGTCCGCCTCGCTGATCCTGCCGATCCAACCAAGCATCGCCATGAAGCTACACGCCAACGATACCCAGAAATACCAGACCGTCACCGCCTACGATGAGAGCGGCGTCGAGATCAACGCCGTGCGTTTCGAGCACAACCTTGTGGTCCTGCCGGAAACCCCGCCCCTGCCCTGGCCGGTCGAGTCGTTCGAGAAACTCACGCCGGCCGACTTTGCGATGGTGCAGGCGTTCGAGCCGCAGGTCGTGATCCTGGGCACCGGCAACAAGCAGCGCTTCATCCACCCACGTCTGATAGCAGGCCTTACCGCCGTGCATGTCGGTGTCGAGTGCATGGACAACCAGGCCGCCTGCAGGACCTACAACATCCTGATGGCCGAAGGACGCAAAGTCGCACTGGCCCTGTTGCTGGGGAACAATCCGACATGATGTCCGAATTTCCGTCAAAGCGACTCGGCTGGACATTGCTGCTGCTGTTTATCGTCACCTGGTTTGTCATGCTGGGCACGCGCACGCTGGTGCCGACCGACGAGGGGCGCTACGCCGAAATGGCGCGTGAAATGCTGGCCACCAACGATTGGGTCACGCCCCGCCTGAACGCCACCAAGTACTTCTACAAGCCGCCGCTGCAAAACTGGATGAATGCCCTCACCTTCGCCGCCTTCGGGCTGGGCGAATGGCAGGCGCGGCTGTGGACTGGCCTGTGCGGATTGCTCGGCATCGGCCTGGTCGCCTACACCGGCCGGCGCCTGGTCAGCGTGCGCACCGGGTTTTATGCCGGCGTCATCCTCGCTTCCTCGTTCTTCTGGGCTGCACTGTCACATGTCAACACGCTCGACATGGGCCTGGCCGGCATGATGACGATTTCCCTTTGCGCCTTGTTGCTGGCACAACGCGACGAGGCCGGGCCCAGGGAGCAACGCAACTGGATGCTGCTGTGCTGGGCCGGCATGGCATTGGCGGTGATGTCGAAGGGACTGATCGGCATCGTGCTGCCGGGCGCCGTACTGGTCATTTACACGCTCGTACAGCGTGATTTCCGGCTCTGGACCCGCTTGCATCTGGTCGCCGGGCTGCTGGTATTCCTGCTGATCACGGCGCCGTGGTTCATCCTGGTATCGCTGCAGAATCCCGAATTCCCGCATTTCTTTTTCATCCAGGAGCACTTGCAACGCTTCACCAGCAAGATCCATAACCGAGCCGGCCCCTGGTACTACTTCATCCCGATCCTGGCGCTGGGCATCCTGCCGTGGCTGGGCATCCTGTTCCAGGCCCTGTACGACGGCTGGCGTCAACCGGCAGACGGCCGCTTCCATGCCAGGCGCCTGCTACTGATCTGGGCAGTGCTGATTTTTGTATTTTTCAGCGTCTCCAGCTCCAAGCTGCCGTCCTACATCATCCCGATCTTCCCGGCGATGGCGCTGCTGATCGCCGCTTACCTGGATCGGGTTGGCGTGCGTCCGGTCATGCTCGCTGCCGGCCTGGTACTGGCGTTCTGCCTGGTCGGCCTGCCCTTCGTGCCGCGCATTCCCGACATGGCCAGCGTCGAATGGGAGCGGCCCTTGTATGAGGGCTATGCCTGGTGGGTGGGCGGCAGCGCCATCCTCGGTGCGGCCGGCAGTTTCTATGCGCTGATGCTGGCGCGCTCTCGCAATCATCATGCGGTGCTGGCGCTGGCCGTCACCGGATTCGTCGTCGGCCAGTTGGTCATGCTTGGCCACCAGCCGCTGGGCCACTATGCTTCGGGCGCCGCGCACGTACCGGCGCTGCAGGCAGAACTCGCCCCGGATACGAAGTTGTACATTGTCGGGAAATACGAGCAAGCCTTGCCCTTCTACCTGCAGCGCACGATGACCATGGTCGAATTTGCCGACGAAATGGCATTCGGCGTGCGCCAGGAACCCCATCTGTGGATACCGACCCGCGCCGAATTCGCACAGCGCTGGCGCGCCGCCCACGCAGCCAACAAGAAGGAAGTCGCGATCATGTCACTCGGCGTCTACGCAGCCATGCAGCAACAACAGTTGCCCATGCGCGTCATCAGCGAGGATCCGCGTCGCGTGATCGTCACCAATCAACTGGTCAAGACCGACAAGCAACCATGACACTGCCCACTTTCGGCTTCATTTTCGTCGGCATCTGCCTGAATGCGATCGCCCAGTTGCTGCTCAAGGCAGGGACCAACGCCGTCGGCGCGATTCACCTCACGGCTGGCAACTGGTTCTCCACCGGCGTCAAGCTGGCCACCCAATTGCCGATCATTGCCGGCCTGACCTGCTATGTGATTTCGGTGGTGGTCTGGATCATCGGCCTGTCGCGGGTCGACGTCACGATCGCCTATCCGCTGCTGTCGCTGGGCTATATCATCAATGCGGTCGGCGCCTGGTACTTCCTGGGTGAAGTCGTCTCTGCCCAGCGCATGCTGGCGATCGGCGTCATCATCGTCGGCGTTTTCCTGCTGACCCGCAGTTGAAGAGTAGCCCACGGCCTGTCGCCGCATGCAAGCAGATCGATCGCCAGAACCGACCGGCAAAGCGCCGGTCTGTCCAAACCACAACACCCATGACCATGACCCTGCCCTTCCTGCCCTTTGCCAAACCCACGATTGATGAAGACACCATTGCCGATGTCGTAGCGGTACTGCGTTCGGGATGGATTACCAGCGGACCCAAGGTGCAGGCATTCGAAGCGGCACTGTCGGCGTATTTTGGCGGGCGTCCGGTGCGTACCTTCAATTCCGGCACCTGCACGATGGAAATCGCGCTGCGCGTGGCGGGCATCGGCCCGGGCGATGAAGTCATCACCACGCCGATCAGCTGGGTTGCGACCGCCAACGTGATCCTGGAAGTCGGGGCCACGCCGGTATTCGCCGACATCGATCCGGTCACCCGCAACATCGACCTCGACAAGGTCGAGGCCGCGATCACGCCGCGCACACGCGCGATCATCCCGGTCTACCTGGCTGGCCTGCCGGTCGACATGGACCGGCTTTACCGGATTGCTGAAAAACACAATCTGCGCATCGTCGAAGACGCGGCCCAGGCCATCGGCTCGACCTGGGGCGGAAAGCGGATAGGTTCGTTCGGCGACCTGGTCTCGTTCAGCTTCCAGGCCAACAAGAACATCACCTCGTCCGAAGGCGGGTGCATGGTGTTCAATAACGAAGACGAAGCGCGGCTGGCGGAAAAGTACCGGCTGCAAGGCGTGACCCGCAATGGCATGGACGGCATCGATGTCGATGTGCTGGGCGGCAAATTCAACATGACCGATGTAGCGGCCGCGATTGGCCTGGGCCAGTTTGCCCATCTCGATGCCGTGACCAGCCGCAGGAAAGAACTGGCGGCGCGCTACTTCGCGCTGTTCGGACCCGACTTCGAACGTATCAGCGGCGCGCAGTTGCCGCCAGCAGACCAGGGCCAGACCAACTGGCACATGTTCCAGTTAGTGCTGCCGCAACGGATAAAACGCGCCGATTTCATGTCAATGATGATGGAGAAGAAGATCGGTATCGGTTATCACTACCCGGCAATCCATTTGTTCACCTTGTATCGGGAGCTGGGCTATCGCGAAGGCCTGTGCCCGATCGGCGAGCGGGTCGGACGCCAGATCGTGTCGCTGCCGATGTTTGCAACAATGCAAGACAGCGATGTGGACCGGACCGTCGACGCGGTAAAATCGCTCCTTCAGTGAAATCGGCACACTCATGAAACCCGAAATATCCGTCGTCATTCCGGTCTACAACGAAGAGGCGGGCCTGTCCAGGCTATTCGACCGGCTCTATCCGGCGCTCGACGCCCTCAACGTCCAGTACGAAGTCATCTTCGTCAATGACGGCAGTCGCGATCGTTCGCCGCAGATCCTGTCCGAGCAGTTCCGGCGCCGGCCCGATGTCACCCGCGTCGTGCTGTTCAACGGCAACTTCGGCCAGCACATGGCCATCCTGGCCGGTTTCGAGCAGACCCGCGGCGAGATTGTCATCACCCTCGATGCCGACCTGCAAAATCCGCCGGAAGAGATCCATCTCCTGATCGCCAAGATGCGTGAAGGCTACGATTATGTCGGCTCGATCCGCCGTGAGCGCCAGGACTCGGCCTGGCGTACCTACGCCTCCAAGCTGATGAACCGGCTGCGCGAGCGCATCACCCATATCAAGATGACCGACCAGGGCAACATGCTGCGCGCCTATGGGCGCGGCGTGATCGACCTGATCAACCAATGCCAGGAAGTCAACACTTTCATCCCGGCGCTGGCCTATACCTTCGCCCGCAACCCGACCGAGATCGTGGTCGAGCATGAAGAACGCGCCGCCGGCGAATCAAAATATTCGCTGTACAGCCTGTTGCGCCTGAACTTCGACCTGATCACCGGTTTTTCGCTGATGCCCTTGCAGTTTTTCTCGCTGATCGGCATGGCGCTGTCCTTCGTCTCCGCTGCGCTGTTCATACTGCTGGTGATACGCCGCTTCATCGTCGGCGCTGAAGTCCAGGGCGTGTTCACGCTGTTTGCCATCAATTTCTTCCTGATGGGCGTGATCCTGTTCGGCATCGGACTAGTCGGTGAATACGTTGGCCGCATCTACATGCAAGTGCGCGGGCGTCCGCGCTATGTGGTCCAGGCAGTGCTGCAACAGTCTGCCGAGCCGGTTGCCAGCGCACCGCGCACGGCACTGGAGCGCCAGTCCTGATGCGCTCCGTTGTCTTCGCGTATCACACCGTTGGCGTGCGTTGCCTGAAGGTGCTGCTGGCGCGTGGCGTCGATGTGGCGCTGGTGGTCACCCACCAGGACAATCCGGCTGAAACGATCTGGTTCGAATCGGTTGCTTCCCTGTGTGAAGAACAGGGCCTGCCCGTTGTCACGCCCGATAGCCCGGCCGACCCGGCGCTGCGGCAACGCATCGCGCAGATCGCCCCGGACTTCATCTTCAGTTTTTACTACCGGCACATGATTCCGGTGGACTTGCTGGCGCTGGCCAAGTCCGGTGCATACAACATGCACGGCTCGCTGCTGCCAAAATATCGCGGCCGCGTGCCGGTCAACTGGGCCGTGCTGAACGGCGAAACCCAAACCGGCGCGACACTGCATGAAATGACCGCCAAGCCGGACGCCGGCGCCATCCTGGGGCAGATAGCGGTACCGATCCTGCCGGACGACACCGCATTCGAGGTATTTGGCAAGTGCGCGGTCGCCGCCGAGCAAACCTTGTGGCAGGTGCTGCCACTGCTGCTTGCCGGTCGCGCGCCGCGCCTGGCAAACGACCTGGCCCAGGGCAGCTACTTCGGTGGCCGCAAGCCGGAAGATGGCAGGATTGACTGGCAACAACCAGCCGCCGTCGTGTATAACTTGCACCGGGCCGTCGCGCCGCCCTACCCTGGCGCATTCACCACGCTGCACGGCCACACTTATGTGATCGGCCGCGCCAGGCTGGCGCGCACGCAACTGCCTGATTTGCCGCCCGGCTTGGCTGTAGTGGATAATTCAATTTTCGGTCAGTGCGGCGACGGTCGCGCGCTGCTGATCCAGCAACTGCTGGAAAATGGCGCGCCGGTGCCGGCATCGGCGCTGGCTGCGGTGCTGAAAGCGCTGCCGGGTCGCTGATCGCTGCCCGAGCTTGAAGCGGGCGACGGCAAACCGCATGACCACGACAAGAATAACCAACATCATTACCACTCCCTCGATATGAAAAAAGTCCTCATCCTCGGCGTCAACGGCTTCATCGGCCACCACCTGTCAAAGCGCATCCTCGATACCACCGACTGGCATGTGTACGGCATGGACATGATGACCGACC
>NZ_JAUSNH010000068.1 GCF_030645335.1 Lacisediminimonas sp.
CGCAGCGTCAGGCTCAGTTCAGGCAGCATCTGGTTGCGCGCATACTCGACCCGGATATCTTCGCGTTCGGTCTTGAGCTGGTTGACCCGCAATTCCGGCCGCCGCGCCAGGCTCAGGCCCAGTCCGCCGGCGTCCGACTCCCGTGCGTCGGCCAGGCTGGCGCCGATTCCCCTGGCCTGGCCTGCGGGCGGATCGGCCAGCAGCGCCAGCGCATCGGCCGGCAAGGTGCGGCGTGCCCGCAGCGGGCTGCCGCTATCACGCTCGCGCGCGGCGATCATCGCCTGGAAACTATTGACCTGTTCTTCGTAATCCTGCTGCGCCTGCGCCAGTTGCAAACGGCGCTGGGCCCCGATCGACTCGGCGTCCTGCAGATCCATCGACGACTTCAGGCCGCGTGACTGCTGGCGCCTGGTTTCGGCCAGCAGCTTGCCGGCGATCTCGCTGGCTTGCGTGCGCAGGCGCACCCGTTCGGCGGCTCGCTGCACATTCAGGTAGGCGACCACACCCTCCATCACGCGCTGCGTCACGACTTGCCGCAGCGTTTCGCGCGCGACCTGTTGTTCGCGTTCGGCCAGCCGAATGGCAGCATTGGTGACCGCTACGCCGCCATTGCGCAACAGCGGCTGGGTCAGCTTGGCGCCGACCGTCGAGCGGAATTCCGCACCGGTAATGCCCAGGCTGCGCTGCAGGCTGTTGGTGGTGCGCGCCACGTTATAAGAAAGCTCGACGTCGGCGCCGGTGGGCGCTTTTACGCTGATGCCGGACTTCAGCTGTGCGGTCCGGGAGGCGTAATCGGCACTGCCGGCGCGCTGCAGGATTTCGCTCGACGAGTTCTGGGCCCGGCTCGAATCCAGGTCGCTGTTGGCGAAAAACGAGGGCTCGAACACGGCCGCCGCACCGCGCACGCCCTGCTCGGCAATCGCAGCTTCGTAGCGTTGGGTCAGTACCGACTCATCGGCCACCGCAATCAACGCGGCGAAACTGCGCAAACTGATCAGGTCGGGGGCATTTGCATCGCTGGCAAGCGGCGGAGCGCCGGCCGAAAGCAGCAAGGCCGCTCGCTCGCCCGCACCGCCTGGCGGCAGTTCACGCATTGCCGGGGCGCTCCCCGGCAATGTTGTCGCGGCCAAACCCTGTGCGGCTGCGCCGGCGCTTGCCATGCATCCGGCGACAGCCAGCAAACTCGCCAGGGTGAACCGCTTCATCGCTTGCTGCTAAACGATCTTGCCGACTTTTGTTTCGTATTCCTGCAGGACGCGCTGGAGGGTTTCGGCAAAATTCTTGGCGACCGATGGCGTCATGATGATGCGTGACGACAGCGCAATGACGATTTCGTCGCCGACCGTGCCCCAGGTCTGGTTGGTGCCGAACAGCAGCGTGACTTCATCCTTGCTCATGCCGACGTTGGCGACGTTGGCGTAATGACTGGCCATGTTGCGGTCGTCGAAGCGTACCTTCACTTTTCGCTCGTCGTCCGGCCGTTGTGCGGCCATCGCCTGGGTTGCCTGGGCTGCCGCATTGACATCGACGACATCTTCCTGGCCTGCGGCTTTTGCGCCGTTCTGCTTGGTGCTCATTGCGTTGCCTCTCCTATTGTCGAATAGAAATTTATTCTAAGGGGAATGGCGCAGGAAGTCATGCTCGATATTCGCTCTTTTGGGCGACTTTTATCGCGAGCGTAATTCCGATCGGGCGATCTGGCCGGCCCAGCCCCGGGCGGCGGCCGGCGCGCTGCTGGATTCGGGCTGGGGTCGCGGCGTCAGGCTGAGGCTTGCAAGTCAATATCGGCTTGCTGCCCTCAGCCGGTCTTCACCACCATGCTCACTTCGACTTCTGGCTGGCGGACTTGCTGCTGCTGTTGCCCTTCTCCGCATTGGCAACGGCTGCCAGTGCGATGGCTGGCTGGGCGTTGCTGCCCGTGCTGCTGCCGCCATTGGCGATCTGCTGCAACAGGCTGAGGATGGACGGCGCCTGCGAGGCGGGCGGCGCGATGCCCAGTGCCTGCAGGATCGATACCGGCTGGTCGACCACCCTGGTGCTGCTGGTGGCCGTAATTGCCGTGGAGGACGCCGTTGCTGGCAGCGACGAGGCCAGCGGCACGCTCGGCGCGGGATCGGCGACGGCCACGACCGGCGCCGGTGTGTCGTCGATACTGACCGTCACGACCGGAACGATCGCCGCCCCGTCGTCAGTCGGCGCCAGCGCGGTCACGACAGTACTGACCGGCTCTGGCTCCGGCGTGGTCGTCAGCGTCAGTGGCGGGATGATTTCAGTGGTCAGGCTGGCCAGGATCGGTTCTGGCGCAACGGTCGCAGTGGCCGGATCTTCGAGGACAAACGAGCTTGCCGTGCTGTCTGCCGGATCGGCAATCGTGGCGGTGCTGGAGACAGTCGGCTCGTCATAGCGGCCGTGGTAGTCATGGCGGCCATTGTCGTGCTCGAAATCCCACAGATGGCGTTCGAGATCGAAATGATGCCGGATGTGGATGGACTGGTGACGCAGGTTGATGATCTGTCCGTCGGCCGGCGGCGTGTCGCCGTCGGCATGGGTCTTCGACGAATACCGGATGCGGTCCTCGCTGGACAGCCAGATAGCGCCGTCGCCACGGTTCCAGACGCCTTCGCTACCCACCGTGAAGCCGATGGCGTCATGCACATAGATGCCGCCGCTCAGTGCATTGCGTGCACTGACGATCTGCGCGTTCACATTGATGTTGTGGCGCAGGTCGTAATAGCGGTGGTTCATGTGATGCCAGACATGCTGGCCAGCCACATCGAAATCGTCATACCAGTCCGGCGCAAACGCCGGCTCGGTCACCACTGGCGTGCGGCGGTCGTCGCGGTCGTACTTGTCCTGGCCGTTGTTGCCGTTCTTGCCGGGTTCCTCGTCGCCGTAGGAGCTGGCGTCGTAATAGGTACCGGATGCATCGCTCCACTTGTGCTTGTTGTCGCGCGGGTCGTGGTAGAACGCTTCGCGCTTGTCGGCGTAGGCGTCGTCGTGATAGTCGAAATAGCGGTTGAAGCCGATGCCGCGACCGGCGTCCATGTTCAGGATGCGCGTGACGATCAGATCTTCTTCGGCCAGCGTGTTGTCGATGATGGCCATGCCGCTACGCAGCGTCACGCTGTTGCCTGCCTCGATCCGGTCCAGCCGGATATGTCCGGCCGCATCGATACTGGCGCTGTCGGTGGCGGAAACCAGTGTTTCCGCATCCTCCATCGTGAAGTTGCCGGCCAGCAGGGTCACGCTGATGCGCGTTGCCTGCAGCAGCGACGCGTCGTTCATCGTGAGGCCGCCATTGGTGACGGTCAGGGTCAGGTCATTGGCCGCCAGCAGCGCTGCGCTATCGTCCAGGACCAGGTCCGCGCCGATGGTGGCGCTCATGTCCGTGCCGGCGGTGACCAGCGCCTGGCCCGACAGCAGCCAGTTTGCGCCGACGTCGAGTTGCAGGCTGGTGGCAACGGTGATGCTGGCGTTATCGGCCAGGATCAGGTTTTCACCGGTCGACAATACGGCCGATGCGCCGACCGTGACCCGGGCGTCGTTGACGAACAATGCGTCGCCGCCGACATCCAGCGACAGCGGTCCGCCCACTGTGATGGTGGTGCTTGCCCGGCTGCTCATGTTGCCGCCGACCAGCATGCTTGCCGTGCCGGTCACATCAATCGCTGCCGCGTCTTCCAGCATCAGGTTGCCGCCCACGGTCGACTGCAAGTCGCCGCCGACAGTCATCCGCGAATCGGCTTCCCGCAACACGTCACCGGAAACGTCGAGCACCGTATTGCCGCTCGAGACGATCCGCACTGAATCGCTGGTGACCAGGTTGCCATCCTGGACACCGAGGTAGATCACGGCCGCAGTCAGCGTCGCGCCGGTATCGAGCACGATGTCGCCGCCGGTGGCAGAGACCGTCAGCGTCTGCACTGCAGACAAGGCCGACGCGGTATTGATCGCCATGCCGCCATCCGCGGTCGACAGGCTGAAGTTTTGCAGCGAGCGCGCCTGCGACGCATCGGTCATCGATACGTCGCCGCTGTCGATTGCGACCACCATGTCGCCATCGGCCAGCAGCGACGCATGCGTCATGGACAGGTCGCCGCTGCCGATCGTCAGCGTCAACTGCTGGTTCGACGACATTTCCGCGTTGTCGGCCAGGGTGACATTGCCCTGGTTGACGGCCATCGTCAGGTCGCCCTCGGACTGCATCAGGGCGTAGTCCGACAGGGTCAGGTTGCCCTGCACGAAGCCGTTGAGCGCGCCGCCGATGATCATCGATGCACTGTCGTCCATGCTGGCGTTGCCGGTCGATACCGTCAGGTCCAGGCTGGCCGCCGTGACCGATGCCTGCGAACCGAAGCTGACGTCGCCATCGCTGGCGGTGATCGTCATGTGCTGCGCCGCAGCCAGTACTGCCTGCGTGGCGAAGCTGATGTCGCCGGTGTCCACCGTCAGGCCCAGGCCGGCGCCGGCCGTCATGCTGGCGCGGTCGGCGAAGCTGACGTTGCCGGTACCGACTGACATTGTCAGTTGCTGCGCGGCTGACATCACGGCATCGGTCGAGAAGCTGGTGTCGCCAGTGCTGATCGACACGCTCAGGTCGTTGCCAGCTGTCATGCTGGCTTCGGTGGAGAAGCTCAGGTTGCCCGTGCCGATGGTGACCACCGTATCGGCGCCGGCGCTCATCGCTGCACGGTCGGCGAAGCTGACGTTGCCGGTTCCGACTGACAAGGTCAGTTGCTGTGCGGCCGACATCACGGCGTCGGTCGAGAAGCTGGTGTCGCCAGTGGTGATCGACACGCTCAGGTCGCTACCGGCCGTCATGCTGGCTTCGGTGGCGAAACTCAGGTTGCCGGTGCCGATGGTGACCAGCGTATTGGCGCCGGAACTCATCGTTGCACGGTCGGCGAAGCTGACGCTGCCGGTGCCGACTGACAGGGTCAGTTGCTGTGCGGCCGACATCAGCGCATCCGTACCGAACAACACGTCCCCGGCGTTCACCGTCAGCACCAGGTTCTGGTCAGACG
>NZ_JAUSNH010000075.1 GCF_030645335.1 Lacisediminimonas sp.
ATCACCAACAGCGGCGTGGCCTGTACGCCGCTCAGTTCGCGGATGCGGGTCGCCGTTTCAAAACCATCCATGGTCGGCATCCGGATGTCGAGCAGGATGACGGCGAAGTCCTGCTTGAGCAGGATCCGCAGCGCATCCCGCCCGGAGGCGGCGGTCGTGACGTCAAGTCCCATGCGCGAAATCATGGCGATGATCGCCTTGAGCTTGGCTGGATTGTCGTCAACGATCAGGACCGACGCCGGAATGCCATCGGGTGGCATCGGCATGGGCAATTGCTTGACTTCACGCAGCGCCGGTACTTCGGTCGGCTGCTGCTCTGTCGTCGTGACCAACCCGACCATACTGTTGACCATGGCCGGGGAGGGGCGCCTGTCATGCATTGGTTTGGCCATCCCTATCGGTATAGCCAGGCGCGCATCACTGCCAGCAGCTGGTCAGTGTCAACCGGCTTGCTGATGTAGTCCGACGCGCCGGCCGCGATGCATTTGGCGCGGTCTTCCTTCATCGCCTTTGCCGTCAATGCAATGATCGGAAGGTCGTCGAAAGTGCCGATATTGCGGATGGATTGCATGGTTTCGTAGCCGTCCATCTCGGGCATCATGATGTCCATCAGGACCAGTTCAATGTTCGGATCCGCATGCAGCAAGCCGATGGCGTCCTGTCCGGTTTCCGCGGTGACGACCTGCATCTTGTGGCGTTCCAGCACGCTGGCGAGGGCAAAGATGTTGCGCACATCGTCGTCCACGACCAGCACCGTGCGCCCTTCGAGGCTGTTCGATCCTTCGTGCAGGCGGTCAATCAGCATGCGGTGCGCCGGTGGCAAATGGTCTATCCGCCGATGCAGCAGCAAGGCGACGTCATTGAGCAATCGTTCCTGGGAGCGTGCTGCGCGCACCCATGCATTGTCGACCAGGTGGCGCACCGTTTCGGGCGCGGGGTGATTGCGTTCAGCTTCGCCGGCCATCACCACCTGCAATGCCGCAGATTTTCCGTCATGCATGGCTGCCAGCAATAGCGCGCCTTCCTGCTGGCTGCTGTGCGTATCGATCACGATGCAGTCGTAGTGCCTGTCGTCCATCGAGGCAATCGCTTCCTGTGCCCTGGCGAATGCAACCAGGCGCACATCCTTGCTTCCCAGCAGGGCGGTGAGTTCAGTGCGCCGATCGCCGTCACTGCACAGCAACAGCAAATCTTTCTGTTTGCGTTGCGCGAATTTGATCATCGCGCCGATCGCCTTGGACAAGTCAGCAGGCGCAGCAGCCTTGACCATGGATCCGAAGGCGCCATTCCTGCGCCCGCGTGCCAGGTCCGGTTCGGCCGATATGACCTGGACCGGGATATGGCGCAGCGCCGGGTTGCGCTTGAGTCGTTCCAGCAATAACCAGCCATCGATGTCGGGCAGGTGGTTATTGAGCGTAATCGCACTCGGTGTGTATTGCTCGGCCATTGCCAGCGCGTCGCCGCCGCGCACGGCCACCACGCCGTGCAGGCCGTTATCGCGCACCGCTTGCAGCAAGACGGTGGCAAATTCGGCATCGTTCTCGATGATCATGACCAATGGCACGTCGGGCTTGAGTTGTTCCCGGTCGTCGGGTATTTGCTGCGCGGGTACTGGTGGCGGCAGTTCACCATGCAGCGGGAGCGAACCGCTATCCGTGTATGCATTAAAATAAAAGTCCTCCATGGGCCTGGCCGGACGCCCGTGGGGCCGCAACGGAGCAAACAAGGCAAAGGCGCTGCCTTCATCGATCTCGCTGCGCAGCAGCCGCAGTTCGCCGCCGAGCAGGTTCGCCAGTTCGCGGCTGATCGACAGGCCAAGCCCGGTGCCGCTGTATCTGCGGGAGGTGCCGGCATCGGCCTGCTGGAAAGCTTCGAAGATCAGCTTTTGCTTGTCGGGCGCAATGCCAATGCCGGTATCGGTGACGATGAAGGCGATCACCCTGCCGGCGCTATTGAGGCCGTCGTGGTCGACGCTCCAGCCCGACTCTGCATTAGTGATTGTCAGCGTGACGCCGCCGCGCTCGGTAAATTTGAAGGCATTGGAGAGCAGGTTTTTCAGTATCTGCAACAGCCGCTTGCCATCGATGTAGGTTGCCGGTGGAAGGGCCTTCGACAGGTCGATCCGCCAGGACAGTGAATGACTGTCGGCGATAGGCCTGAACGTGCGTTCCATCTGGTCACTGATATCGGCAAACAGCTGCTCGGCGTAATCGAGCGTGACAGTACCGGATTCGATCTTGGACAAGTCGAGGATTTCATTGATCAGGCCCAGCAGGTCACGACCGGAACTCTGGATCGTGCGGGCATATTCCACTTGCCTGGGCGTCAGGTTCTGGTCGATGTTGTCGGAAAGCTGCTGGGCCAGGATCAGCAGGCTGTTGAGCGGCGTGCGCAACTCGTGCGACATGCTGGAGAGGAATTCAGACTTGTACTTCGAAGTCAGTGTCAGTTGTTCGGCTTTTTCCACCAGCGACAGCTTGGTGATTTCCACTTCCTGGTTCTTGCGTTCGACTTCGGCCTTCTGCTCTTCGAGCAAGGCAGCCTTGTCTTCGAGTTCCTCGTTGGTCTGGCGCAGCTCCTCCTGCTGTATCTGCAGCTCCTGCGCCAGCGACTGGGACTGCTTGAGCAGATCCTCGGTACGCATGTTGGCTTCGATCGTGTTGACCACGATGCCGATCGATTCCCCCAACTGGTCCAGGAATATCTCGTGGATCCGGCTGTATGGCGAGAACGACGCCAGTTCCAGCACCGCCTTGACGCGGTTCTCGAAAAGGATCGGGATGAGGATGATGTTGAGCGGGAGCGCCTGGCCGATGCCTGAGCGGATCGGTACGTAATCCCCCGGGACGTTGGTCAGCAGGATGCGCTTTTTCTCATGCGCGCATTGGCCGACCAGGCCTTCGCCGATGCGCCACTCGGTGCGCGTCTTTTCATGATAGGCGTAGGTCGATAGCAATTTCAGGCGCGGATTCTCGTACTGCGTTTCATCCATGAAGTAAAACAGGGCATGGTGGGCGCTGATCAGCGGCGCCACGCCCGACAGCACCATCTTTGCGACCGCGGTCAGGTCGCGCTGGCCTTGCAGCAGGCGGGTAAAGTGGGCAAGGTTGGTCTTGAGCCAGTCCTGGTCCGCATTCTGGCGCGTGGTCTCGCGCAGGTTGCGGATCATTTCATTGACGTTGTCTTTCAACTGGGCGACTTCGCCATTGGCGCTGACCTGGACGCTGCGGGTGAAGTCGCCTTTGGTCACAGCCCGGGCGACTTCGGCGATGGCGCGCATCTGGTTGGTCAGGTTGGTGGCGAGTCCGTTGACGTCGCCGGTCAAGTCTTGCCAGGTGCCGGCCGCATGTGGCACTAGCGCTTGCCCGCCGAGCTTGCCTTCGACGCCCACTTCGCGCGCCACCGCGCTGACCTGGTCGGCGAATACGGCCAGCGTGCAGGTCATTTCATTGATGGTGTCGGCGAGGTCGGCAATCTCGCCCTGGGCCTCGACCGTCAGTTTCTTCTGCAGGTCACCATTGGCGACTGCCGTCACCACCCGCGCGATGCCGCGCATCTGGTTGGTCAGGTTGGCGGCCATGACGTTGACCTTGTCGGTCAGGTCTTTCCAGCTGCCTGACATACCGCTCGCATCCACCTGGCCGCCGAGCTTGCCCTCGGTGCCCATCTCGCGCGCCACGCGCGTGACTTCCGATGTCAGGGCGCCCAGCCTCAGGACCATCGTGTTGACGATTTCGGCCGAGCGCAGGTGCTGTCCCTTCAGGCGCAGGCCGTCCAGTTCCAGCGGCACCTGCCTGGACAGGTCGCCATCGGCGACGGCGCTGATGACACGGGTCATTTCATTCATCGGCGCGACCAGGTCGCTGGTCATGCCATTGGCAGCGTCAACCAGCTGTTCCCAGGATCCGCGCATGGCCGGCAGCGCGATGCGCTCATTGACCCGCCCTTGCTTGCCCACCAGCCGCCCAACCCGGTCGAACTCGTTGACAGCACCGTTGGCCATGTCGATGATTTCGTTGACCGTGTCGGCGATTTTTCCGGCAAGGCCGGTCTGGTCGTCCGGCATGCGGGTTCGGAAGTCGCCGTTGCGAAGCGCCCGCAGCGTCGCAAGCAATTGCCTGAGGTCGAGCTCTTCGCCAGAAGGCGTCATGGTCGACGCCTGCACCTGTTCCATTAACGAACTCCCTGTTTCTGCCGGGTTGTCTGCTGCTTGGGCGTGGTAGCGCGGCAAACGATGGGGCGCTTGCCTTTTTGGGCTTGAATTTGCCTGCGGCACAGTCCGATTCGCAGCATTGCTTGAGCAAAATATAGCATCAAAGAAAGGCCGGATGCCCCTCGTTCCCGGTGGGCGCGAGCAAATCAGTTCGTATAAAACACCGGCTTGATAAATATCAAATCCCGGAATACCAGGTTTTGGATTTCAGTTCGGCTGCCGGCCACTACGTCGGACTATTGAGCATGTGCAAAGGCTGGTATCTGCAGGCGCGGATGACGGTCAAACTTGCGCCATTGCTGTACGCTCGCACTGCTGCATTGCAGTATCGGCACGCCTGCAAATGTTCGCATCGCTTTTGCAGGCGCTTATTCCAGGCACGTCCGGACAAGAAAAGGTCGCCATGCAGGAGCAAGAGCAGGAGCAAGGTCGGCAATTCAAGCGGGTCCGGGCATTGGCCACCGGCTTGCTGCTGGCAATGGCGATACTGTTCCTGGGGGCACACTTGCTGCGCCATCGTTACCCCTGGCTGGCGCCGGTGGGCGCTTTTGCGGAAGCGGCCATGGTCGGCGCGCTGGCGGACTGGTTTGCCGTGACGGCGCTGTTCCGGCGGCCGCTCGGCTTGCCGATACCGCATACCGCCATCATTCCCCGCAACAAGGACAGGATAGGCGCCGGCGTCGCCAATTTCCTCGAGTACAACTTCATGACGCGCGAGGTGCTGTTCGAAGAATTGCAGGCGGTCGATTTCGCCGGCGCAGCGTCAAGCTGGCTGGCCGAGCCCGGCAACAGCCATGCAGTGGCGGTCGAGCTGGTATCGGGAATACCCTCGCTGATCCGGATGGTCGAAGACGACGATGTCGCCAACCTGATCCAGTCCACCGCCAGCAGCGCGCTGGCCCGGGTCAGGCTGGCGCCGCTGCTGGCCGAAGTGGCGGCCGTGCTGATTGCCGATCGGCGGCATCAATTGCTGTTTGACCGGATGCTGGGCATGGCAGCCGATACCCTGGAAAAAAACCGCGGCTTCATCCGGCAAAAGATCCACGAAAAAAGCCCGCGCTGGCTGCCGCGCATGGTCGATGACAAGCTGTTTGAAAGACTGCTGCATGCAGCACAGGAAACCCTGGTCGAGATGCGCGAGGAGGATAGTCCCTGGCGGGTGCAGTTCCAGCAGGCGGCGCAGGAACTGATCGATGGCTTGCGCCACGATCCGGCCTATGAAGAGCGCATCAAGCGCGCCCTGGCCGAAACATTGCGCCATCCGCTTTTTCGCAGCTACAGCGAGCAGTTCTGGCAATTGGTTCGGCAGCGCCTGATGCGGGAGGGTGAATCGGCAGCCGCCGACTCGCCGTTGGCGGCGCGCGTCGAGCGGGCCTTGCTGGCGCTGGCCGAAGGCATGCGCACCGATCCGGTGGTGCAGGCCAAGCTCAACGACTGGTTGCGTTCATTTATTGCCGATGCCGTGGCGGGCCGTCGCCATGCCATCGCCAGCCTGGTGCGACGGGTGATCGAAAAGTGGGATGCCGACACGATTGCGCAGAAATTCGAGCTTTTCGTCGGCCGTGACCTGCAATACATACGCATTAACGGCACCCTGGTCGGCGGCCTGGTCGGATTGGGCCTGTACCTGCTGTTGCTGGTGTTATAGCGAAAAGCTTTGCGGTTCTTGCTTGACAGCAATCCCGGCACTCACCATAGTGCCGGGCGGACGGCCGCTGCCGAGCGCCGCGAACGGTGGCACACTGCCGGCTGGCGCAAATATCAATCACGCAAGTCATGAACAGCGACAAGCCCGAGATCCTGATTGTCGAGGATGAACCCGCAATCGTCCAGTTGGTGGAATATGCACTGCATGCCGCAGGCTGGAGCACGCGCGTGGCCGGGGATGTCAGTTCGGCATGGGAATGCCTGCGCGAGCGCATACCGCAAATGGTGCTGCTGGACTGGATGCTGCCTGACGAGTCCGGCCTGCGCCTGCTGGCCCGCATCCGGGCCGAGCCGCGGCTTGCGGCGCTGCCGGTCATCATGCTGACCGCAAAAAGCATGGAAGAGGACAAGATCGAGGGGCTGGACCGGGGTGCGGATGACTACATCACCAAGCCGTTTTCCCCGCGTGAACTGGTGTCGCGCATGCGCGCGCTGTTGCGGCGGCGCTTGCCGGAACATGGCGAAGCCCTGCTCAGGAACGGGCCCGTGGTGCTGGATCCGAACACGCGCAGCGTCAGCGTGAACGGGCGGCCGGTGGAGATCGGCCTGTCGGAGTACCGCTTGCTGAAATACCTGCTGGCCCACCCGAAACGGGTGCATACCCGCGCCCAGTTGCTGGATCGGGTCTGGGGCGACCATGTCGAGATTGAAGAACGTACCGTCGATGTCCACGTGCTGCGCCTGCGCAAGGCGCTGGGCGACGCCGAGTCCCTGGTCAAGACCGTGCGCGGCGTTGGCTATACCTTGTCGAACCCACAGGATGGAGATCTATGACGCCACGCATGCTGTTCTGGGTTCCCGCGCTGTTGCGACTGGCCGTGATCCCGCTGGCTGCCAGCCTGGTCTGGTGGTGGTTCGGGGCGCTTGCCGGTGCCATTGTGTTCGCCCTGATGAGTCTCGCGGCGGTGCTGCTGCAACTGTTTAACTTGTATCGGCTGTCAAATTGGCTGGATGACCGCCATGTCCGGCTGCCCGATGGCGGCGGCGCATGGACCAATGTGTTTGCCAGGCTCTATCATTTCCGGCGCGAAGAGGAACGTAACCGCCAGGAATTGTCGGAATGGCTGGCCCGTTTTCGCCAGGCCATGCGCCTCTTGCCCGATGGCGTGGTGATCATGGACGATGTGCTGTTCCTGGAGTGGTGCAATCCGGAGGCGGAGCGTCACCTGGGCTTGTCGCTGGAGCGCGACAAGGGCATGCGCGTGACCAACCTGGTGCGCACGCCGGAATTCATCGATTACATCGTGCTTGGCCGCTACGAGCAGCCGCTGGCGATGCGCTTCCGGGACCGCAAGCTGATCCTGCAAATCATTCCGTTCGAGACCCGCCGGCAGATCCTGGTCACGCATGACGTCACCGTTGCCGAGCAGATGGAAACCATGCGCCGCGATTTCGTCGCCAATGC
>NZ_JAUSNH010000081.1 GCF_030645335.1 Lacisediminimonas sp.
CGCTGGAGTTCAAGGCCTTCCAGGACCTCGGGCAATTGTTCGCCAAGTAAGGCCAGCAAACAAACGTCAACACCGTCGCCCGCAAGCGGGCAATCAAACCGCTGGCGACGGCCGCTGCATCAGCCTGCGGCACTGCGCAGCGCCGCCGCCGCGCGCGCCAGTGCGGTAATGCGGGCCCAGTCGCCAGACTGCAGGGCATCCTTTGGCGTGAGCCAGGAGCCGCCGACGCAGGCCACATTCCGGCACGACAGGAACTGCGCCGCCGTGTCGGCCGTAATGCCGCCGGTCGGGCAGAACATCACGTCCGGCAACGGGCCGGCGATTGCGTTGAGCATGCCGATGCCGCCCGCGGGCACGGCCGGAAACAGTTTCAACTGGCGGTAACCCAGCTCGCGCGCCATCATCACTTCCGATGGCGTCATCACGCCGGGCAGCAAAGGCAAGCCGCTGCGGCGCGCCCCTTCCGCGACTGCGGCCGTGAGCCCCGGCGACACGGCGAACACGGCGCCGGCCTCGCGCGCGGCAGTGAATTCCTCGGCGCGGGTCACGGTGCCGACACCGACAATCGCCTCCGGAATCGCCGCCGCAATGGCGCGAATTGCCGGCAAGCCGTGCACGGTGCGCAGCGTGATCTCCAGCACCCGGATTCCGCCGGCGACCAGGGCCCGCGCCAGCGGCAGCGCATGCGCGGGATCGTCGATCTGGATCACCGGTATCACCGGCGAGGCCTGCATCATCTCAAGCATGTTCATGCTGGTTTTCCTTTCATATTTTCAGTTCGGGCGCGCCAGGAAGTCTTCGTCACTGCCCGGCGGCGCATCGGCCGGCAGCATGACATCGTCCGGTACGCGTCCTGGCAACACCGGCGGCAGCGCAAAGGTGGCCGCGCCCTGTTCCGCCGTGCCCACTGTATTGCGGAACATGGCGAACAATTCCCGCCCCATTCCCAACTGGTGCGCCCCGGCCGGCGGCGCTTCGATGGTGCGCGCCTGCCATGTCGCTTCATCGACCAACGCTTCCAGCACGCCACGCACGCCATCCACCCGCAGCATGTCGCCGTCGCGCACCCGGCCAAGCGGCCCGCCGGCCAGTACTTCGGGACTGACATGGATCGCCGCCGGTACCTTGCCGGACGCGCCGGACATGCGTCCATCGGTTACCAGCGCCACCCGCCGGCCGGCATCTTGCAGGCTGCCCAGCGCGGGCGTGAGCGCATGCAGTTCCGGCATGCCGTTGGCCCGCGGCCCCTGGTAACGCAGCACGGCGACAAAGTCGCGCTCGAGGTTGCCCGCCTGGAAGGCATGCAGGAATGCTTCCTGCGAATCGAACACGATGGCCGGCGCTTCCACCACCCGGTGTTCTGGCTTGACCGCAGAAACCTTGATGACGGCGCGTCCGAGATTGCCGGTCAGCAGGCGCAGCCCTCCTTCCGGCGAAAACGGCCGCTCGCCAGGTCGCAACACGGCCTCGTCGGCGCTGTTTTGGGTTGCCGGCTTCCACACCAGCCGTTCGTTCTCTAGGAAAGGCTCCATGCAATGCGCCCGCAGCCCCTTGCCAAGGATGGTCGTCACATCCTCATGCAGCACGCCGGCGTCGAGCAATTCACGGATCAGGAAACCCGGGCCGCCCGCAGCCTGGAAATGATTGATGTCGGCATTGCCATTGGGGTAGATGCGAGTCAGTTGCGGCACCACTGAGGACAAGATGCTGAAGTCATTCCAGTCGATCACGATCCCCGCCGCCCTGGCAATCGCCACCAGGTGCAGCGTGTGATTGGTGGAGCCGCCGCTGGCCAGCAGCATCACGATGGCATTGACGATCGCCTTTTCGTCCACCACGTGGCCTACCGGAATCCATGCGGCGTCGCTGCTGCCCAATTCGACTGCCCGCCTGGTTGCCGCCGCCGTCAGCGCATCGCGCAGTGGTGTGCCGGGCATGATGAAAGCAGCGCCCGGCAAATGCAGGCCCATCACTTCCATCAATAACTGGTTGCTGTTGGCAGTGCCATAGAAGGTGCAAGTCCCGGGGCTATGGTAGGACTGTGCTTCGGCCTCCAGCAATTCTTCGCGGCCGATCTTGCCTTGTGCATATAACTGGCGAATCCGCGACTTCTCCGTATTGGACAAGCCGCTGGACATGGGCCCGCCGGGAACGAAAACAGCAGGCAGATGGCCAAAATGCAGTGCGCCGATCAGCAAGCCCGGTACGATCTTGTCGCAAATGCCCAGGAAAACGGCTGCGTCGAACATGTTGTGCGACAGCGCGATGGCGGTGGACATGGCGATCGTGTCACGCGAAAACAGCGACAGCTCCATGCCCGGCTGCCCCTGTGTAACACCGTCGCACATGGCAGGCGTGCCGCCAGCGAACTGTGCCACCGCGCCCGCTTCGCGCGCAGCCTGCTTGATGATGGCCGGAAAGCGCTCGAACGGCTGGTGTGCCGACAGCATGTCGTTGTACGAGGACACGATTGCGACGGATGGCTTCTTCTGTTCGCGCAACAACAGCTTGTCGCTGGCCGGGAAGGCGGCAAATCCGTGGGCAAGATTGGTGCAGCCGATGGCACTGCGCTGTACGCCGTCCGGGCGCGCAGCTTGTAGCCGGGCAAGGTAGGCTTGCCGCGTGGGCGCACTTTTGCGGATCACTTCGCGCGTAACGGCATCGACCGTGGAATGCAGCATCATTTAGCGGCTCCCGTATTGGGGTTGGTTTATTTTGGTAACTATACTACATGGAATTTCCTATCCTTAAATTAAGGATATGGCGGCACAGATACGATGATTGCACTATTTTTACGTAGTAAATTTTCTTCTTATGTTGTACAGTCAATCCGACACTTTTCGGTTCGGCTTTTGACGGCGTTGTCTTGCCGGCACGCCTTGACTATTTGCGACACCCCCGGTCTATTAATGGCTAATGTTGACTATCGCTGAATTTCGCCGAGGGTCCTTGACCCTCGCTGACTATTGACTTCAACCCGGATGACCCCGAATGGTTCCTGACCTGACCAGCACTTCCGCCTGGCTTGCGCTGCTGGATCACAGCCGCATTGCCGGCGCATGGCAAATGCGCGACCTCTTCAGCAAGGACCCGCAAAGATTCGAACGGCTCTCGCTGGCATGCTGCGACTTGCTGCTCGACTACTCCAAAAACCGCCTCGATGGCGACACGCTGGAGCTGCTGCTGGCGCTGGCGCGCGAACGTGGCATCGAACAGCAACGCGCCGCCATGTTCAGCGGCAGCAAAATCAATACCACCGAACAGCGCGCCGTACTGCACACCGCCCTGCGCGCGCCGCGCGAGGCCGCCACCGCCATCGACGGCCGGCCGGTAGCGCCACAGATCCACGAAGTACTGGACCGCATGGGCGACTTCACCGCGCGCGTGCGTGACGCCCGCTGGCTCGGTTATAGCGGCCGGCCAATCACCGACATCGTCAACATCGGCATCGGCGGCTCGGACCTTGGTCCGAAGATGGCGTGCCAGGCCTTGCGTGCGTTTCATCATCCCCGCTTGCGCGCCCACTTCGTGTCGAATGTCGACGCCCATGATCTTGATGCCGTACTGCATCAGGTCGAGCCGGAAACTACCCTGTTCATCATCGCCTCCAAGACTTTCACGACCATGGAAACGATGATGAACGCCCACACTGCCCGCGCCTGGTTCCTGCAGCGCGGTAGCGAAGCGGCCCTTGCCAGCCACTTCGTCGCCGTCTCGACCAATACCGATGCCGTGCAGGCGTTCGGCATCGACATTGCCAACATGTTCCCGTTCTGGGATTGGGTTGGCGGCCGGTATTCCGTCTGGTCCGCAATTGGCCTGTCGCTTGCACTGATGATAGGCGCCGAGCGCTTCCGCGAGTTCCTGGACGGCGGTTTTGCGATGGACCGGCATTTCTGCTCGGCGCCGCTGGCTGCCAACATGCCGGTATTGCTGGCATTGGTCGGCATCTGGAATCGCAACTTTCTGCACACTGCGTCGCAATCGATCGCGCCCTACCATCAGGACTTGCGCCACTTCCCTGCCTTCTTGCAGCAACTGGAAATGGAAAGCAATGGCAAGCGCGTGACGCTTGATGGCCGGGCGCTGGAAGCGGCAAGCTGCCCGGTGGTCTGGGGCGATACCGGAACCAATGGGCAGCATGCCTATTTCCAGTTGCTGCACCAGGGATGCGACACCATCCCGGTCGACTTCATCGCCGCGCTGCGGCCGGCGCACGCGCTGCAAGCGCATCACAGTGCGCTGCTGGCAAATTGCTTTGCGCAATCCGAAGCACTGATGCTGGGCAAGAGCGCAGCGCAAGTGCATGCAGAATTGCAGCGCCAGGGAGTGCCGGAAACCGCGATTCCTGAATTGGTTGCGCACAAGACTTTTCCCGGCAACCGGCCCAGCAACACGATCCTGCTGGAAGCGCTCACCCCCGCCACGCTCGGCGCGCTGGTCGCGCTGTATGAACACAAGACTTTCGTGCAGGGAGTGATCTGGGGCGTGAACAGTTTTGACCAATGGGGCGTCGAACTGGGCAAGGTATTGGCCACGCGCATTCAATCCGAACTCGCCGGCCAGGACAATCCCGATCCATTGGCGCATGACAGCTCAACTGCGAACCTGATCGCGCGGGCGCGCAAGGCGGCCGGCAAGACCGGCTGATCGTCCTCACGCATTCACGCATTCACACTCCAATATTCACTACGCACGCATCCGATGAACAAACCCGGATGCGTGCAGGGACCAACGAAAACATGTCATCTCCAGGCAAGCCCGCTTCACTCAATGACTTCGACATGGTGCTGTTCGGCGGCGGCGGCGACCTGGCCATGCGCAAGCTGTTGCCGGCGCTGTATGCGCTGTCGGGCAACAAGGTCTGGCCGGCCGGCGCGCGCATCATCTGCGTGGGCCGGCACGACTGGACGCTCGAGCAATACCTGGAAGCGGTCGAGCAGAATGCCCGTCCCAATCTTGCCAGCGGCACCTTCAGCGAAGAGCGATGGCAGGCATTCCGCTCCCGCTTCAGCTATGTCTCGGTGGACGCCGCGGACGCCGGCAGTTACCACAGCCTGACAAAGGTATTGCGCACCGAAGAGGCCATCACGCGGGTGTTTTACCTGGCGACGCCGCCAAGCCTGTTTGCCACCATTTGCCAGAACCTGGCCGGCAATGGACTGGCCAATGCACAGTCGCGCGTGGTGCTGGAAAAGCCGCTCGGGCGCGATCTCGACAGCGCGCGCCAGATCAATCTCCAGGTCGGCAAGGTATTCGCCGAATCGCAAATCTACCGGATCGACCACTACCTGGGCAAGGAGGCGGTGCAAAACCTGCTGGCGCTGCGCTTTGGCAATATCCTGTTCGAGCCCTTGTGGCGGCGCGAATGGATATCCGACGTCCAGATCACGATCGCCGAACAGATTGGCGTTGGCAACCGCATGGGCTACTACGAACCGTCGGGGGCGCTGCGCGACATGTTGCAGAATCACTTGCTGCAACTGCTTTGCATCGTCGCGATGGAGCCGCCGGTGTCCGTCACCGCCGACGCCGTGCGCGACGAAAAGCTGCAGGTGCTGCGATCCTTGCGACGCTTCACGCCGCATACGCTGGTGCAAAATGTGGTGCGCGGACAATACCGCAGCGGCCATGTCAACGGCGTGCAGGTGCCTGGCTACCGCCAGGAGCCGGACGCGCAGCCCAACTCGCGCACCGAGACTTTCGTTGCGGTCAAGGCAGAGATCGATACCTGGCGCTGGGCAGGCGTGCCGTTCTACCTGCGCACCGGCAAACGGATGGCCGATTCGCTGGCCGAAATCGTGATCCGCTTCAAATCGATTCCGCACTCCATCTTTGCGCAGCCGGTCGGCAGCTTCCAGCCCAATTCGCTGGTGATCAGGCTGCAGCCCAACGAAGGCCTGCACCTGAACCTGATGGCGAAAACGCCCGGCGATGGCATGCGCTTGAAGCCGGTCGACCTGGAGCTCGATTTCCGCGAAACCTTCAAGAAGCCGCGGATGGAAGCCTATGAACGCCTGTTGCTCGATGTCTTGCGCGGCCACCTCACGCTGTTCATGCGCAGCGACGAACTGGAACAGGCGTGGGAATGGGTGGAGCCGATCCTGCTGTTCTGGGAGCAGGATGAAAACGAGCCGGTTCCGTATGCCTCCGGCACATGGGGCCCGGCTGCAGCGAGCGCACTGATCGGGCGCGACGGCCTGCAGTGGCGCGAAGAAACCCTGCCGGAAGTCTGATCGAACGACCATGCTGCTCGACGCCATCCGCACCCAGATCGACACGCTGTCCCGCTCGGAAAAGAAAGTCGCGCTGGCGGTGCTGGATAACCCGTCACTGACGCTGGCGGAAAACATCACGGCGCTGGCGCGTTCGGCGCAAGTGTCGGAGCCCACGGTCGTTCGCTTTTGCCGCGCACTGGGCTACGACGGCTGGCAGGAATTCAAGCTGCGGCTGGCGCAAGGCCTGGCGCTGGCGCCGCCGGAAGACGCCAATCCACCCTTGCCCGACGACCTGGCCGCCGACCTGGTCGCCAAGATCTGCACGCGCTCGATCAATGCGCTGCTCGACCTGCGCAACAACCTAGACCCGGAGGCCATCCAGCGCGCGCTCGACATCCTCGCCAAGGCGCGCAAGATCGAATTTTATGGCCAGGGATCATCTGGCATCATTGCCGCCGATGCGCAGCATAAATTTTTCCGTTCCGGCATACCGACGGTGGCCTACAGCGACCCGCATGTGCACAGCATCGCCGCCGCCCTGCTGGCCAAGGGCGATGCTGTGGTCGCCATCTCGCAGCGCGGCACCAGCACCTCGGTCATCCGCAGCGTGCAACTGGCCCGCAAGGCCGGCGCCGATGTGATCGTGCTGGCGCCGCGCGGCACGCCGCTGGCCGACCTGGCCAATGTGCTGGTGCCAATCGACATCGGCGCCGACAACGACCCGTACACGCCGATTTCAGCCCGCCTGGCGCATCTGGCCGTGATCGACATGCTGGCGGTCGGCCTGGCGCTGCGTGCCGGACCTGAGCGACGCCGCAAGATACTGGCTGCGCAACGCTCGCTGCAACGCATCGACATGCACCTGGACGCCTTTACCGCCGCGCCGCAGCCGGGAAGCCGCCGTCGCTGATGCGAGGTGGCGGCAAGCCCTGCCCTGGCCCACCCCCGCAATTGCACCGCGATGTTTGCCGTGGCCGGCGCCAACGCCGCAGCGATGCTGGCCGCTGCCTTACAATAGCGGATCATTTTCTTTCCTAGCGCGCTCGCCATGAATCAACTGGATCAGCTCAAGCAGTTCACCACCATCGTCGCCGACACCGGGGACTTTCAATCGATACAGGCATTCACGCCGCGCGACGCCACGACCAACCCCTCATTGATCCTGAAGGCAGTCCAGAAAGACGAGTACCGGCCGCTGCTGGAGCAGGCAGTACGCGACCATGCCAACAAGTCCACTGCCGACATCATCGACGAATTGCTGATCCTGTTCGGCCGCAAGATCCTGGCACTGATTCCCGGCCGCGTGTCGACTGAAACCGATGCCCGCCTGTCGTTCGACACCGCCGGCACGATAGAAAAAGGACGCGCGCTGATTGCGCTGTATGAGGCAGCCGGCATCGGCCGCGAACGCGTGCTGATCAAGATCGCCTCCACCTGGGAAGGCATTTGCGCCGCCCAGGTGCTGGAGAAGGAAGGCATCCGCTGCAACATGACGCTGTTGTTCGCCCTGCCGCAAGCGATTGCCTGCGCAGATGCCGGCGTCCAGCTGATCTCGCCGTTTGTCGGCCGCATTTATGACTGGTACAAGAAATCCACCGGCACCGAGTATGCGGGCGCCGACGATCCTGGCGTGCAGTCGGTGCGCCGCATCTACAACTACTACCGCAAGTTCGGCTACAAGACCGAAGTGATGGGTGCGAGCTTTCGCAACACCTCCCAGATACTGGAATTGGCCGGTTGTGATTTGCTGACCATCAGCCCTGACTTGTTGAAGCAGCTGGCGGAAACAACGGGCGTCGTGGCGCGCAAGCTGAATCCGCAGGAAGCCAGCGCCAGCGACCTGCAAAAGCAGATGCTGGACGAGAAAGCCTTTCGCTTGGCCCTGAACGAAGATGCGATGGCAACCGAAAAGCTGGCAGAGGGAATCCGGGCGTTCTGCGCTGATTCGGTCAAGCTCGAAGGCCTGGTCGAGCGGCTGCGCTAACGCCGGCGCGCAAACCTCAGCGCGCGTTCGGCGAGGCTGCTGGCGTTGTTGGTGTTGACGCCGGCCCCGGTGCCGCGGCTGCCGGCGGCTTTGCGGCGGCTGCCGGTTCCTTGCTGCCGCTAAACCACGGATTATTGAAGGTCAGGTAGCCGAGCAGGAACAAGCCGAACGCAATGGCGACCTGGTTGAAGTTGAATTTCATTTTGTCTCCCTTTTATTTCACTGTCGCCGTGTCACGCTGTTGGCGCGTGCCTGATGCGCAATTGATGCGTAACTGAGGCGTACTCGATCGCTACTCGTCGCCTTGTACCATGCATGCCGCCGAGCGCGCCATCAGGTTGCGCGACGATCCAGCATGGCGCGCGCTATCGTGCCCGCATCCACATATTCCAGTTCGCCGCCTACCGGCACGCCACGGGCAAGCCGGCTGACGGACAATCCGCGCGCCTTGAGCATTTCACCGATGTAATGCGCAGTCGCCTCGCCTTCACTGGTGAAATTGGTGGCCAGCACGACTTCTTTCACGGCGCCGTTGGCGGCGCGCTCGATCAGGCGCTCAAGGTGGATGTCGCGCGGTCCGATGCCGTCCAGTGGCGACAGCCGTCCCATCAACACAAAATACATTCCCTTGAAGGTCAGGGTCTGCTCGATCATCATCTGGTCGGCTGGCGTCTCGACCACGCACAGCAGCGTCGCATCGCGCTCGCTGTCGCTGCAGGTGCTGCAGATTTCGCTTTCGGTGAAGGTATTGCACAACTGGCAGTGCCGTACCTGCTGCATGGCATCGGTCAGGGCGCGGCCAAGCTGCTGTGCACCGTCGCGGTCGTGCTGGAGCAAATGATAGGCCATGCGTTGCGCCGACTTTGGCCCGACACCGGGCAGGCAACGCAGCGCTTCAGTGAGCGTATCGAGGCTGGATGTGAATTTCGGCATGCGCCTCTTGCCAGGTGATCAGAACGGCATCTTGAAGCCCGGCGGCAGCGGCATGCCGGCGGTAACGCCCGACATTTTCTCCTGCGTCGTGGCTTCGGCTTTGCGGACCGCATCATTGAATGCGGCAGCCACCAGGTCTTCCAGCATGTCCTTGTCTTCGCCCACCAGCGAGGGATCGATGGTGACGCGCTTGACGTCATGCTTGCAGGTCATGATGACCTTCACCATGCCGGCGCCCGACTGTCCTTCGACTTCGATCGAGGCCAGCTGGTCCTGCATTTTCTTCATGTTGTCCTGCATTGCCTGCGCTTGCTTCATCAAGCCGGCCAACTGGTTTTTCATCATGGGGCGCTCCTGTTCTCGTTAATCGGGTTTGGCAATCAATTCGGACGCACCGAGCCGGGCACGACGGTGGCGCCGAACTCCCGCATCAGGGTTTGCACGAAGGGATCGCTATGCATTTTTTGCTCCGCCTCGCGCTGGCGCAGCTCGCGCTGGGCAGTGGCGAGCGCATTGGCAGTCAGGCTGACCGGGCCGATTTCGGTGCTCAGTCGCACGCGCCGTGCCAGCTGATCGGCCAGGGCGGCTTCAAGCTTTTCCGGGCTGCCGGATGAACGCAGGGTCTCGACCGCAATGCGCAGGTGGAACGCCAGTGCGCCATCGCTTTCCTGGCATTCAATCAATTCGCTTTGCAGCGCAAGTTGCTGCACCACGCCGCGCAGCGGCAGTGCTGCAGCCAGTGACGGCCAGCCGTCGTTCCAGCCGGGGATCGTGACCGGCCCGGGCGGCTCGGCGGCATGCCGGGCTGGCATGACAGCTTCGGCAACGACGGCTTCGGCGGCGGCGATGGATATTGGCGCTTGCTGCGGCGCGGCGGGCTCAGCCGGGGCCTCGTTGCTGAATGTCGGGGCTGCGGATTGTGCAGACTGCTCAGAATCTGCCAGCTCGTGCGCGTCCTCCCATGCAGCCAGCTCCTGGCGCACGACGTTGGCCACGGCCGCTACTGGTGGCGTCGATGTCGGCGGCGGCGCTGCAGGCCGCGCAGCGCCGGGAACTGTGCGCATGCCGGTGCGTGCGGCGTCCAGTGCAGCACGCGCAGGGCCACCAGCCGGGCGACCGGAAGCAGGCGGCGCCGGTGCAACGGCAGACCGGGCGGCAGGGGCAGCGGCAGCGGCCGGCAAGGGCGCCGCGGCGCGCGCGCCC
>NZ_JAUSNH010000087.1 GCF_030645335.1 Lacisediminimonas sp.
GGCAGCCATGAAGTCAATGAAGTATTCCTCGACAACGTGCGCGTACCGGCAGAAAACCTGGTGCACAAGGAAGGGCAGGGCTGGACCGTTGCCAAATACCTGCTGGGTTATGAACGCCTGAATTCCGGCCGCATTGCGCCGTCCAAGCGCCAGCTTGCACGGCTCAAGCAACTGGCATCGCAGGTGTGCGACGATGGCGTGCCGCTATTGGACGATCCGCGCTTTCGCGACGCCATGACGCAAGTGGAAGTCGAGCTGATGGCGCTGGAGATAACCAACTTGCGTTTTCTCGACGAGATGCGTCGCACTGGCCGTCCGCCGGGCCCCGAAGTGTCGCTGCTCAAGCTCAAGGGAACCGCTATCCAGCAAGGCCTGGCCGAATTGATGATGCAGGCCGCCGGTCCGCTGGCGCTGCGTGAATATGTGCAATATGTGCAAGCCGACCTGGCTGCGCAGGATGACGACGCAGACGCATTCCTGGCGGCGATCACCTCGCGCTACCTGAACCAGCGCAAGGTCACCATCTACGGCGGCTCGGACGAAATACAACGCAACATCATTGCCAAGATGAGCCTCGGGCTTTGAAACCCGCCGCCGCTTGTGGCAGGAAGCGACCAACATGAATTTCGATTACAACGACGAACAGCGGCAATTCGCCGATGCCCTCGGGCGCTTCGTGGCAAAGGACTATGGCTTCGAGGCCCGCAAGGCGATCGTGGCATCTGCATCGGGCGCCAGCGACAGTGTTTGGCAAACCCTGGCAGAGCTCGGCGTGCTGGCCTTGCCGCTGGCCGGCGAGCACGGCGGCTTTGACGGCGGGGCGGTCGACCTGATGCCGGTGATGGAAGCATTCGGCGACGCGCTGCTGGTGGAGCCATATCTGTCCACGCTCGGATTGGCTGCGCAATGCATTGCGCGCAGCGGCAGCGCCGCGCAGCAAGCGGCGATCCTGCCCCTGGTGGCGAGCGGGGAAATGAAGCTGGCGTTCGCACACGCCGAACGCGCCGCGCGCTACCGGCCGCAAAGCGTGGCAATGCGCGCTGTGCGCAGCGCCACAGGCTGGATACTCGACGGTGAGAAATGCATGGTGCTGCACGGACCGCTTGCCAACCGTGTGGTGGTCAGCGCGAGGACGGCCGGCGCAGCCGGCGAGCGCGATGGAATCAGCCTGTTCCTGGTCGATCCCGCTGCGCCCGGTGTGACGCACAAGCCATACCGCACGGTGGATGAAATGCCGGCCGCCGATATGTTGTTCAGCCAGCTTGCGCTGGACGATGATGCGCTGCTTGGCGTGGCCGGCGGCGCTCTGCCGGTGATTGAGGACGTGCTCGATTTTGCGACGGCGCTGGTGTGCGCCGAGGCGGTCGGCGCGATCGCTTATGCCAATGCACAGACGCTGGAATACCTGAAGACCCGGCGCCAGTATCGCACCACGATCGGCAGTTTCCAGGCGCTGCAGCACAGGATGGTCGAGATGATGATCTCCCATGAGCAGGCCAGGTCGATGGCCTGCCTGGTCTGTGTCAAGGTCGATACCGAGACCGATCCCGTGGCGCGCAGCCGGATCGTTTCCGCCGCCAAGATCCGGATTGCGCAGGCTTGCCGGCTGGTCGCGGCCGAGTCGGTCCAGATGCATGGCGGCATCGGCATGACCGATGAACTCAAGCTCAGCCATACGTTCCGCCGGCTGATGGTGATTGCGCGGCAATTCGGTGATATGGATCATCACCTGGCACGGTTTGCGCAGCTTGACCGGTCGCTGATGGATCGCGCAATCGCGTTGTAATGCAGGCAAGCATGTGCCCCCTGGGTTGACGCACACGTGTTTGGTTACGATACAGATGTGGCAAGTTATGGCTACAATCGAATTAAATCGACTCCAATCAGGTCGCAGCGGCGGTGGCGGGCCGTGCTTCGGCGCCAGGCATGGGCCGCGATTTTGCAGCATTGGCATCCATCTGCTGGAGAACAATGAAAATCCGGGCCTATTTCGTTCTGCTGGCCATCGCGGTGACGGTTCCTGTCATCCTGGTTTCCGGCTGGGCGCTCAACATGCTCGACGAAAATGGCCGCGGCACTGCATTGCGCAGCATGCACGAGACAGTGCGTGCCGCCACGCTGGCGGTCGATCGCGAACTGTACGCCACTGAAATCAGGTTGCGTGTGCTCGCCACTTCGCCTGACCTGGCAGCCGGCGACATGCGCTCGCTGCACGAAAACATGTCGAAAGCCAGTCGGCCGCTGACGGACGGCTGGCTGGTACTGTTGGACGATTCAGGACAGCAAATTATCAACACGCGGGTGCCCTTCGGCTCACCGCTGGGCCCGCTTGCCACTGGCGAGCAGATCAGCGCGCTGTTCAAGATGACCGGGCCGTTCGTGTCCAACCTGGTAAAAGGGCCGGTCTCGGGCAAGCTGCAGGTGGGCGTTGCGGTTCCGGTGCAATTGCCGAACGGCAAACGGTATGCGCTGGCAGAAGTCATGACCCCCGCGCTGTTTGACCGCTTGCTCGACGAAAGCGGCATTCCGACAAGTTGGGCGCAGGCCTTGTTCGATCGCGACGGCAAATTCATTGCGCGTAGCCCAGGTAGCGAAAGCATGCTTGGCAGGTATGCCCGGCCCGAGCTGATCGACGCCGCACGGCGCGAACATACCGGCCAGATCCGCCACCATACATGGGAGGGCGTTGAATCCTATGATGTCTTCAGCCATACCCAGCGGGGCAACTGGACGATGGCCGTTGCCGCCCCGGTGGCGGTAATCGACGGTGCTGGGCGACATGCGGCAAAAATTGCCGCAATCGGTTTCCTGGCCGCACTGTTGTTGGCCGGAATTGCGGCATGGATTTTCGGACGCCGCCTGGTGCAGTCGCTGGACCGGGCCGCCAAAGCCTCCGCCATGTTGGCGCGGGGTGAAATGCCGCCATTGTCGGACTCATCCGTGGCCGAGATTTTCGAACTGCAGCGCGCGCTGCACCGCGCCGCCGAGCTGATTTCGCAGGAACGCGCGTCGCGCCACGTCGCTGAACTCGAGCGTGAACGATTGCTGGAAGTCGAGCAACAAGGGCGCTTGCTGGCTGAAGAGGAAAGCAAGGCCAAGGACGCCTTCCTGGCGATGCTGGGCCATGAGCTGCGCAATCCGCTGTCTGCAATCAGTGCCGGCATCGCGCTGATCCAGGCGGCCGGATCGGCGTCGGAGCCGGCGCTGCGCGCCAACGAAATCATTGCCCGTCAGAGCGCGCACCTGGAGCGCATCGTCGACGACTTGCTCGACAGCGCGCGCATGCTGGCCGGGAAGATTACGCTATTGAAAGTGCAGCTCAACCTGGGCGATGCGGTGCAGGCCTGCGTCGATGCGGTGCGCGCAACCGGCCGCCTTGACGGCTACACCGTACGGCTACATGCCCGGCCCTTGATGGTCGATGCCGATCCGGCCCGGATCGACCAGATCATCAACAACCTGCTCAACAATGCGCTGAAATACACCCCGGCCGGCGGCACCATCGAGATCACGCTGCGCGAGGACGATGGCCAGGCGCTGCTGGAGATTCGCGACAGCGGCATCGGCATGCAGCCGGCATTGCTGGAGCGGATATTCGACCCCTTTGTACAGGGCACGGTATCGCTGGATCGCGCCAAGGGCGGACTGGGCATCGGCCTGACCCTGGTCAAGAACCTGGTGGAGCTGCATGGCGGCACGGTCAGCGCGCAAAGTGAAGGTGAAGGGGCCGGCAGCTGCTTCGCGGTGCGCTTGCCCTTGCTGCCGGAGCGCGACATTCCAAGCGTGGCGCCGGTGGCGCCCGTCGGCGTTTCAGGCACGTCAGTGCTGTTGGTGGAGGATAATGTCGATGCGCGCGACATGACGGCGGAGTTGCTGCGCTGGTCCGGTTACGTGGTGACCGCCGTGGCGTCCGGACAGCAAGCGCTGCAGGCCGTGCGTGAACAATGCCATACCGTCGCGGTAATCGATATAGGTCTGCCTGATATCAGCGGTTACGATCTGGCGCGGCAGTTGCGGCAATCGCCGTCGACGCGGCAGATGGGGCTGGTGGCCCTGACCGGATATGGCCTGGCCACCGATGTACGAACTGCAAGGGATGCCGGCTTCGATGTGCATCTGGTCAAGCCGGTCAACTATCAGCGATTGGCCGAGGCGATAGAACGTGTGCGCGCCGGCCAGGGACAGAGCGCCTGAAGCGCAGGGTATCCATTGTTCCCACCGCAGCGGCTGGCTACGGTAACATGTCCCGCCGGTAAAACAGGAGAGAAGAACACATGCAGACCCGTCGTCTTGGAAGGACCAACTTGCAGGTTTCCAAATTGTGCCTGGGCACGATGTTGTTCGGGGACCAGACCGATCAGGATGAAGCGCAGCGCATCGTTTCGTCCGCGCGCGACAATGGCGTGAATTTCATCGATACGGCGGACGTGTATGTCAACGGCCGCTCCGAGGAGATCGTCGGTGCCTTGCTGCAGGGCCAGCGGCATGACTGGGTGCTGGCGACCAAGCTCGGCAACAAGATGTCCGATGCGCCCAACAATGGGCATTACTCGCGTTCCTGGATCATGCATGAAGTCGATTGCAGCTTGCGTCGGCTGGCGACCGATCACGTGGACATCCTGTACCTGCATCGGGACTTTCCCGACCTCAACCTCGATGAGGTGGTGATGGCGCTGGGCGACCTGGTCCGCAGCGGGAAGATCCGCTATTTCGGCTTGTCGAATTTTCGTGGCTGGCGCATTGCCGAAGTGATCCGGCTGTGCGAACGCCACGGTGTGCCGCTGCCGGCAGCCTGTCAGCCCTGCTATAACCTGCTCAATCGCGGACCGGAGGTGGAGGTGTTGCCGGCTTGCGCGCATTACGGCATCGGCGTGGTGCCGTATAGCCCGATCGCGCGCGGTGTGCTGACTGGCAAATACATGCCGGGTGCAGCGCCGCCGGCTGGGTCGCGGGTGGCGCGCGGTGAGCGCCGCATGATGGAGACCGAGTTCCGGGATGCGTCGCTGGAGATTGCTGCTGTGCTTGGCGAACATGCGGCGGCACGCGGGATTCCCTTGACGCAATTTGCCGTGGCCTGGGTGCTGGCCAACCGGCTGGTGACGTCGGTTATTGCGGGGCCCCGGACGCTGGAGCAACTGGAGGGCTATTACGGCGCTGTCGGTCTTGCCCTGTCCGCTGAAGAGGAGGCGATGGTGGATCGCCTGGTGCCGGCGGGGGAGGCTTCGGTGCCTGGTTATACGGATCCGAGTCATCCTTTTTTTGGACGGTCGGTCTAATCGCTTCCATGCGGGGTGTTCTGCCTGATGGCTGCAGCAAGCAGAACACCCGTAAAGCAAGCCCAGAGGCCGCGAATCGAATAACAAAAAAGCAATGATCAGGTCATGCGTGGCGGGCAGTGTTTCACTGCCCGCGCCGGTCGCCATAAACATGGCGCCGCGACCACGGCAGCACATCGCACTTTTGGCCGGCCTTGACGCAGACAACCTGGTTCAATGAAATCCAGTCATGGGAAAATGCCCAGGCGCATCCGGCCAGGTACACCCGCCAGATGCGGAACCGTTTCGGGTCGACCATCTGCCGCAGCCGATCCGCATTGGCCTCGAAGTTCTCGGCCCATAGATTGCAAGTGCGCGCATAGTGACGCCGCAGGTTCTCGACATCCACGACCTCCAGCCCACCCTGCTGCATGGCCTTGAGCACTGTCGATACATGTGCCAGTTCACCGTGCGGGAATACATAGCGGTCGATGAAGTCGCCGCCACCGTAGGCGGTTTCGCCATTCTCGGGATCGGTTGACGTGATGCCGTGGTTCATTGCCATGCCGCCCTCGGCCAGCAGCGCGTGGATACGGGCGAAATAGGCGGCGAGGTTGGCGATGCCGACATGTTCGAACATCCCTACGCTGGTGATGCGATTGAAAGTGCCGCTGACATCGCGGTAATCTTGCAAACGGATTTCGACGCGGTCCGACAGGCCCAGCTGTTCTACCCGTTGCCGGGCCAGCGCATACTGGTTGTTCGATAACGTGACGCCGACGCAGCGCGCCCCATATTTTTGGGCGGCGCGAATCGCCAGCGCACCCCAGCCGCAACCGATGTCGAGCAACTTGTCCCCCGGCTGCACCTGGATCTTGTCCAGGATGTGGTCGATTTTCCGGATCTGCGCAGTCGCCAGGTCTTCGTCACCATTCTCGAAATAGGCGCAGGAATAGACCATGTTCGGATCAAGCCATGCCTGGTAAAACTCGTTGGAGACGTCGTAGTGGTATTGGATGGCAGCGGCATCCTTGCTGCGTGTATGGCGGAACGGGTTGAAACCGCGGGCCGAGCGACCGCCATCCTTGATGGTCCTGGCTGCCAGCGTATTGGCTACACCAATCAGCGCGTTGACGCGGCCTTCCACTTCCAGCACGCCCTCGACATAGGCCTGGCCGAGGTTGGCCAGTGTCGGCTTGAGCAGGTAGCCCAGCGCCGCCACGTGCGGCACTCGGATGGTGACTTCGGGTTCGGGCGCGCCAAAGTCGAATTGCCGGCCGTTCCACAGCGTCAGCCGCAGCGACAGGGGCGAGTCCCTGCGTATGCCGTCGATCCAGTTCTCAAGTCTTCTTTCCCAAAACATCTGTGCCTCCACGCTTGTGAATGCCGGAATGGGTTGCTTGCTTGCGGTAAAAAAACTGCGGAAAACTGCCCGAATCTTCGTCGTTGCGGCGGCCCCGGCCACGGAATCAGGGCTGCAATCTCTCCCTGCGCCAGCTGCCGTCGCCTTGCAGGCTATAGGCAATGCGGTCATGCAGGCGGGATGCCCGGCCCTGCCAGAATTCTGCATACTCCGGCCGTAGCCGGTAACCACCCCAATGCGGCGGCCGCTGTGGCGAATCGCCATGTTGCTGCTCGGCTTGCCGGTAACGTTCTTCCAGCGCTTGCCGCGATTGGATCGGCCGGCTTTGCGCAGATGCCAGCGCACCGAGCCGGCTGCCCAGCGGGCGGATGTTGAAGTAGGCGTCTGCTTCTTCTGCGCTGACGCGCTCTACCGATCCTTCGAGCCGCACCTGCCGCTCCAGCGGCTGCCAGAAAAACAGCAGCGCGGCGCGCGGATTGTGCTGCAGTTCTTCACCCTTGCGGCTTTCGTAATTGGTGTACCAGGTAAATCCACGCTGGTCGAAATCCTTCAGTAGCAGGATGCGCGATGAGGGAAGTCCGCCGGCGGCGACGGTGGAGACGCTCATTGCATTCGGCTCCGGCACTTCACTGCGCAAGGCTTCATCAAACCATTTCGCAAACTGGGCGACCGGGTCGTCGGCGACCTGTTCTTCGGACAGGCTGGCGCGCGTGTACTCGCGGCGAAGCTCAGCGATGGACATCGACGGGCTCCTCGGGAATGCCGCGGCGAGTACGCATCGCGTTGCCGAGCTTGTTCATCTGTTCGTCGGAAAACAGCCGCTTTGCCATCGGGGCGATCGTCTTCTCTTCTTTTTCCATATGGCTTGAATACAATTCGGCGAAGCGCCGGACCTCGTCTGCGCCCAGGCTGCTGCCGCTTCCTTGCGCGACTGCCTGCAATTGCCGCCCAAGCGACTCCCAGCATCCCGCCATTTGCTGGTGCTCGTCGAGGATCTGCGGCACCAGCG
>NZ_JAUSNH010000097.1 GCF_030645335.1 Lacisediminimonas sp.
CCGGGGACGAACAGATGCTTGCCAAGTTACAATTGCACTAATGGACGACACGCCACTCAATCCCAATACTTCTTCATCGCCGCTGCCGCTACCGCCGGAGGCGGCGGCATCCGGCCGCGCAGCCCCCGGCAGCCGGCTGCGCCAGCCGTGGCTGCGGCGCGCCCTGGTGCTGGTGCCGCTGCTGTTGCTGGCCCTGATCGGGCTGGCCTGGTGGAGCGCGCAAAGCGAGTTGCGCGACCTGCGCCGCGACACCGCCCAGCGTTTGCAGGCGGGCGATTCCATCAACAGCGAGACCAAGGGCATCGTGCGCTCGGCGCAGGAAAGCCTGAAAGAATTGCAGGCCAAGGTGAATGTGCTGGAGAGCAAGCAGCTTGAAGCGCAGTCGCAACAACTGGCGCTGGACCAGTTGTACCAGGAGCTGGCCCGCAATCGCGACGAATGGGCGCTGGCGGAAATCGAACAGGTGCTGTCGACGGCAAGCCAGCAATTGCAACTGGCCGGCAATGTACGCGGCGCGCTGATTGCGCTGCAAAATGCCGACACCCGCCTGTCGCGCGCCGACAAGCCGCAATTCATCACGATCCGCCGCGCCCTGGCGCGCGACATGGAAAAATTGAAGGCCTTGCCTGCGGTTGACATGACCGGACTGGCGCTGCGTCTTGACAGCGTGATCGCCCAGATCGACAGCATGCCGCTGCTATCTGACGAGAAGCCGGCGCTGCCGGCCAGCAAACCGCGCAATGCGCGCCGCGCCGACGACAAGAGCGCCCGCCCAGGCTGGCTGGGTACGCTTGAAGAAGCATGGAACAGCTGGTCCAGCGAAATGTGGAACGAAGTGCGGCAACTGATCCGTGTGCGCAATGTCGAGACGTCCGACGCCTTGTTACTGTCGCCCACACAGGCCTATTACGCCCGCGAGAACCTGAAGTTGCGGCTGCTCAATGCACGACTGGCACTGCTGACCCGCAATGAATCGGCCTTCCGCAGCGACCTGATCGCAGCCCAGGACGTGATTGCGCGCTATTTCGATGGCGGCGCACGCCAGACCCAGACCACGCAAGCCCTGCTCAAGCAGGTGCAGGCGAGCAACCTGTCCATCGAGATGCCCACGCTCAACGAGAGCCTGGGTGCGGTGCGCAACTTCAAGGTAAAGCCGTAACGCCATGCGGATATTCCTGTGGATTCTCGGCTTGTTTGCTTCCGCCATCGGGCTGGCAGTGCTGGCGCGCTTCAATGCCGGCAATGTGGTGTTCTTTTATCCACCATGGCGCGTCGACCTGTCGCTGAATTTCTTTGTCGTCATTGCCGTGCTGCTGTTCGTGATGCTGTTTGCGCTGATCCGCGCCTTGCGCACGGCCCAGGGCATGCCGCAACGGGTTGCGCAATACCGGCGTACCAAGCGCGACCGCGAGGCCAACCGATCACTGCGTGAAGCGCTCAAGTCCCTGTTCGAAGGCCGTTTCGGCCAGGCTGAAAAGGCCGCCACACGGGCTGCAGCGGTGGAAGAAAACGCCGGCGTCGCTGCGCTACTGGGCGCGCGCGCCGCACATCGCCTGGGCCAGCCCGAACGCAGGAAGCAATGGCTGGCCAGGGTTGCCGGCGACGAGTCCATGCGCACGGCCCGGCTGATGACGGAAATCGAATTGCTGGTCGACGAGCACCATCCCGAGCAGGCCATGGATGCAGTGCGCGAACTGAGCAATTCCGGCACGCGCCACATTCACGCACTGCGGCTGGCACTGAAAGCCAACCAGGCGGCCCGGAACTGGCCCGAAGTGCTGCGCCTTGTACGTACGCTGGACAAGAACAATGCAATCCATGCCGCGCTGTCGCAGCGCTTGCGCGAACTGGCCTATGAAAACCTGCTGGCCGACGCCAGCCACGATCCCGAGGCGATCCGCCGGGTCTGGTTTGCGATTCCGGCCGATGACCGCAGCAGCGCATCGATCGCCGTGCGCGGTGCACGCGCATTCATCAGCCGCGGCCTGCTTGAAGAGGCGTCCGCCATCATTGAAAAGGCGCTGGTGCAGGATTGGGATGAACGGCTGGTGCGCCTGTGGCGCGCTGCCGCCGGCGCCGAGCGTTCGCCGGCCCTGTTGGGACAGATCGAACGTTGCGAGCAATTGCTGCTCAAGCATCCGCAGGATCCTGAGCTGTCGCTGACGCTGGGCGCATTTTGCCTGCGCCAGAAATTATGGGGCAAGGCGCAGAGTTGCCTGGAGTCCGCGCTGTCGGGCGCCAGCGATTCCGAGACGGTGCGCGACGCCCACCTGAAACTGGCGCAGTTGCATGAAGCGCTGAACGCCCCCGAGCAGGCAGCGGCGCATTACCGGCAAAGCGCATTGGCATGCGTGCTGTAGTCGGGGTGCCGCTGGCCTGATCCTCCGGCTATGTCATGCCGTGTGGTCATGACATAGCCCTTATGCGCGCCGGCAATGCGTGATTTCTTTTCGGAATCCCGGCAATCGCCGGGCCGCGCCGATGTGCAGCCTTTATAATCAGCATATTCCCGCTTTTCCATCTTCTTTTTCGAACCATCATGAGTCTTAATCAAGTTCCTTCCGGCCGCGACCTGCCCAACGACTTCAACGTCATCATCGAAATTCCGATGAACGCTGACCCGATCAAGTACGAAGTTGACAAGGAGTCGGGCGCCATTTTCGTCGATCGCTTCATGGGCACGGCAATGCACTATCCGTGCAACTACGGCTACATTCCGCACACGCTGGCAGCAGACGGTGATCCGGTCGACGTGTTGGTGGTCACGCCATTTCCGCTGATTCCCGGCGTCGTGCTGCGCTGCCGCCCGATCGGCGTGCTGAAGATGACCGATGAAGCCGGCGGCGACGCCAAAGTGCTGGCCGTGCCAGTCGACAAGGTCCTGTCGATTTACAGCCACTGGCACAAGCCGGAAGACATCAACGACCTGCGTCTGCAGCAAATCCAGCACTACTTCGAGCACTCCAAGGACCTGGAGCCGGGCAAGTGGGTCAAGGTAGAAGGCTGGTTCGGCCCGGAAGATGCGAAGGAAGAAATCATGTCCGGTGTGGCCGGTTATGCGAAGGCGGCCAGCAAGCCGAACTTCTGATTCCCGTCAGTCCAGGAAAAAAGCGCACTTCGGTGCGCTTTTTTTATTGTGCGGGGATAGCCGAACTGGTTCCGCCGAACGCAACATCCGGGCGATGGGCTTGGCCGTTGGCTAATGCAGGAGCAGAAAGGAAGTGGCAGGCGAGGGCGGGAGGATCGGTGTCGGACCTTTACTTGGTCACTTGCTTAAGCGAAGACAGCAAGATCGTTACGTCTACTGTAGACGTCGTTCAGGTTCTCGCAGCTGGATTATCATAACTTGATGAACCTGGATTTATTCGATGAGGAAGACCGCCTCTACCAATGGCGCGAGGACCTGTACCCGGGTGCGGTCGTGTTACGACGATATGCCATGGCGCAGGACAGAGCCCTGTTGGCAGCGGTGGAATCGGTCGTGGCAGTTTCGCCCTGGCGTGAAGCATTTACGCCAGGGCGCCTGAAGATGTCCGTTCTTGTTACTGGTTGCGGTGCGTATGGCATGACCAATGACGGCGACTATGGGATGAGAGCGATTGACCCAGTGACCGGCATGGCTTGGCCGCCAATGCCAGAGATATTTCGTGAACTTGGTGTTAACGCAGCAGCCGAGGCCGGCTTTATCGGTTATCTACCGAACATGGTGCATATCAACCGCTACCAACCTGGCGCAAAACTGGGGATGCATCAGGACCGCGGTGAAAATGACACCTTGGAACCCATCGTTTCGGTATCCCTTGGCTTGCCAGCAACATTCAAGATGGGTGGTTTCCAACGGGCGGATAAGTCAGTCAATGTCCCGTTGGGACACGGTGACGTGGTGGTATGGGGTGGCCCGTCAAGAATGCGGTTTCACGGGGTGTTGCCCGTGAAGCCCGGTACGCATCCACTCGTGGGCGCGCTGCGGATTAATCTTACAATTCGTTATGTGAAGTAAGTCGTGGCGCTTGAGCCGGCCGGCGTTTTCGAAAGCCGACACACGAATCGCCGAAACAGAATTCTTATTACACGGTGGACGCCATGCGACACAGCGAGAGACATAGAACTCACCGGACAGGCTGGCTCCGAGCGGCCGTGCTTGGCGCCAACGACGGTATCGTTTCTACTGCCAGCCTTGTTCTGGGTGTCGCTGCGGCGGGCGCCGACACCAAAGCCCTGTTGGTTGCCGGCGTTGCTGGCCTTGTCGCCGGTGCCATGTCAATGGCTGCAGGCGAGTATGTATCGGTCAGCTCGCAAGCTGATACTGAGCGCGCGGATCTGGCGCGGGAGAGCAAGGAGTTGGCCGCGAATCCCGCGCAAGAACACGCAGAACTCATGGCCATCTACGCCAAGCGCGGACTGGATGCGACCCTGGCCCAGAGCGTTGCCACCCAGCTGATGCAGCACGATGCACTTGCCGCGCATGCCCGAGATGAGCTGGGTATATCGGACACAATGGCTGCGAAACCAGTGCAAGCCGCAATATCATCAGCGGGTACCTTTGCGGTGGGCGCAGCGCTTCCTCTACTGATGGTTCTCGTACTTCCGGTTTCCTGGCTCATGTGGGGTATCGCGGGCAGCTCTCTCTTGTTTCTTGCGCTGTTGGGCCTTCTGGCGGCACGCGCAGGCGGTTCCCCCATAACCGCGTCCGTAACGCGCGTCACGTTTTGGGGCGCGTTGGCGATGGCATTGACCGCCGGCGTTGGAGCCCTCTTTGGCGTGGCCGCTTGAGCCGGTACCGGGCAGACCGTTCCTTGATTTCCGCTTTCGGCCAACAGCAGCCATCCAAGTCCTGGAAGATATTTAGGATACAAATCCGACATGCCTTGGAGCGTTGTTTCAGTTTTCCTATCGGCTCGGGTAGGTGAAGCCGCTGCGAATATCCATCGGTACCAGACGGGTGCCCTTGCGCACCATCAGTCGCTGGGGCGGTTCGTCGCCTGCCAGCGCGCGCGGCGTGACGGACAGTCCTTCCCCCCTGCGCAACAGTGGATCGCAGCGTTCGTAAACGTTGCGGCAGCCCGTGGCCTTCAGGAGCGCCTGCACTACAGGCACCTTCCACAGTTCGACGCCACCGGCATTGAACTGGCAAACCAGATAGCCTGCGATGCCGCCATAGCTGTGCACCAGGAGACCCGGCAAGCCGTCCTTTTCGCCATCGACCAGCTGGACCAGCGCCTGCGGATCGGCGCTGCGCAGCGCATCGGCGCGGAGAAGCACGCCGGCCTGGACGCGCCGCTTTATCATCGCGTGGTCAACTGGCTCGTCCTCGCGCAACGTCCAGACGCGGGCGGCGATTTGCGATTTGGCGTTATAGGCCGCGCGGGCAAGGAACTGGTGAGCCGACGACTGCACGATCGCCGTGGCGCCCGGCTTGTTGCGCTCCTGCGGCTTGCCGTCGACTTTTTCGACGGCGGAGACGTAAATCCACGGGTCGCCGGAAAGCAGGCCTTTTTCCTTACCCTGTTTGATGGTGATGATGAGCATGCGCGGCTTTCGTTTTCAGGAACGGGATGATACAGCAGACCGCCGCCGTCCCTTTCGCTGCATACTGCACCTGTCCAGTGCATGTGAGACGAGGCGCAGCAGACTTAGGCGCACGATAGCCACTAACTGCTGAGCCTGTACGAGGCAGCATGAGTGTCCGCTTCGGGTCAAAAACGGAGGTTCTCAATCGGCCGCTTTCGACCAATATCAGTCGTTCGAAGGGTTGAGACTGCAGCGCTGGAAGAGTTCGCGTTCAGCCTTCTTTAGCCGGTGTGTCACTTAACGCGCAAACGGATTGCGCTCGTTCAATTCACCGATATAGTTTTCCATGCCGCTGTTCTCCCGCGCCAGGAAACGTTCGATCGCATCGGCAAACGCCGGATGCGCCAGCCAGTGCGCTGACCAGGTTGCTTCGGGCAGGAAGCCACGCGCCATCTTGTGCTCGCCCTGTGCGCCGCCTTCGAAATAGCTGATGCGATTGGCGATGCAGAATTCCAGCGGCTGGTAATACGCGGTTTCAAAGTGCAGGCAGGGGTGGTGCTCGATCGCTCCCCAATAGCGGCCATACAGTTTTTCTGTGTCGTGCACCAAGAGCGACGAGGCGATTGGCTTGCCCTCGCGTTCGGCCACTACCAGCAGCAGGTTGGCCGGCATCGATTGCGCGATGCGCAGGAAAAAATCCAGGTTCAGGTAGGGCGTCGAACGATGTTCCAGGTAGGTCCGGTCGTAGCAGCGCTTGAAAAAAATCCAGTCGGCCTCGGTCGCGTCGACGCCGCGCACCTGGCGCATCACGATGCCCGCTTCGGCTACCTTGCGGCGTTCGGCGCGGATATTCTTGCGCTTTTTTTGCTGCAAGGTGGACAGGAACTGCTCGAAATCCTCGTAGCCTTCATTCTTCCAGTGGAACTGTACGCCGCGGCGGATCAGGAATCCCGCAGCTTCCAGCATTTCCGCCTGCTCCGCCGGCGGGTACAGGATGTGAGTGGAAGACAGCGCGTTGGTCTGTTGCAGCTCGCACAGCGCCTGGACCAGCGCCGCGCGTGCTGCCGCGTCGCGCGCCAGCAGCCGGGAGCCGGATACCGGGGTGAACGGGATCGCCGACAGCAATTTGGGGTAGTACTCCAGGCCATTGCGCTGGTAGGCGTCGGCCCAGGCCCAGTCGAACACGTATTCGCCGTAGGAATGATCCTTGACGTACAGGGGCAGGGCGGCGGCGAGTTGCTCACCGTCCCAGAGGGTCAGGTATTGCGGGGTCCAGCCGGTGGCCTTGCATGCGCTGCCCGATTCATGCAGCGCATGCAGGAAGGCCCATGACAGGAAGGGATTGCGTTCCGGCTGTGCCAGGACAAGCGCGTCCCAGGCGGCTTGTCCACATTCGGCAAGGGAAGAAATAATGCGCGTGCGATAATCCAGTTTCTGCCTCTTTCTGCTGTGGGCGCCGCCCGGGAAAATGCTGCTGCGCCGGTCATTCTACGGAAAATGCGCGATCTCGTTTGCCGCGCGTTGGCGGCGGGAGGCTCGGCATTCGCATCGTGTGGCGCACCGGCGCCGGCGGTAGCTTCGGCGTCACCAGCAATCGCCCGGTTCCCGGGATTTGCATCGGGATTGGCGACTTGAACTTGAGACTTGAGACTTGAAACCGAATCCTGAGGTGACGATGAGCCGTCAGTTTTTCAACCTGTATTCCCACGGCTTTGCCCGCGTGGCGGTCGGCGTTCCGCGCTGCCGCGTGGCAGATCCGGTGGCCAATGCAGCCGAGACCATTGCGCTCGCCGGCCAGGCGGCCAGCAAGGGCGCAGCCTTGATCGCATTTCCCGAATTGGGTTTGTCGGCCTACACCTGTGACGACCTGTTCCATCAAGCGGCCTTGCTGGACGCCAGCCTGGACGCGCTGGCGTCGGTGGTGGCGGCGTCGGAAACGCTGCCGATCGCGATGATCGTCGGGTTGCCCTTGCGAGTCGAGCATTTGCTGTACAACTGCGCGGTGCTTGTCGCCGGTGGCCGCATACTCGGCGTGGTGCCCAAGAGCTACCTGCCGAATTACGGCGAGTTTTATGAGGCGCGCCAGTTCAATCCGGCTGATAGCGCCGTGGTGACTGAAACCAGGCTGTTGGGGCAGGTCGTGCCCTTCGGTGCGCAATTGCTGTTCGAGCTGTCGAACTTCCCGCTGTTTCGTTTCCATGTCGAAATCTGTGAAGACCTCTGGGTGCCGGTCCCGCCATCGTCCTTTGCGGCGCTGGCCGGCGCTACGGTGCTGGTCAATTTGTCGGCGTCCAATATCGTGGTCGGCAAATCCGGCTACCGGCATCAGCTGGTGTCGCAGCAATCTGCGCGTTGCCTGTCGGCTTATCTGTATTCATCGGCCGGCATGGGCGAGTCGTCCACCGACATGGCGTGGGATGGCCAGGCGCTGATTTGCGAAAACGGCGAATTACTGGCCGAGTCCGAACGGTTTGCCGATTCATCGCACCTGATCTTCGCCGACCTCGATCTCGACCGGCTGTCGCGCGAACGCATGCGCATGACCACTTTCGGCGCTTCGGTGCGGCGTCATGCCGGCGAAGTGGCGGCATTCCGGCTCGTGTCGTTCGAACTGGCGCTGGCGCGGGATGGCGTGTTGCCGCTGGGCCGCACGGTGGAGCGCTTCCCGTATGTGCCGTCCGATCCGAAACGGCGCGATGAGCGCTGCGAAGAGGTCTATCACATCCAGGTGCAGGCGCTGGCGCAGCGCATGTCGGCCAGCGGGATGGCGACCATGGTGATCGGCGTTTCCGGCGGACTCGATTCCACCCATGCGCTGCTGGTGTGCGCCAAGGCAATGGACCGCCTTGGCATGCCGCGCACCAACATCCTCGGCGTCACGATGCCGGGCTTTGCCACCAGCGAGCGCACCTTGTCGCAAGCCAGGCAACTGATGCAGATCGTCGGTTGTTCCGCCAGCGAAATCGACATTCGGCCCAGTTGCCTGCAGATGCTGGAAGACATCGGCCATCCGTATTCAAAAGGGCAGGAACATTACGACGTCACGTTCGAAAACGTGCAGGCGGGCGAGCGCACCAGCCACCTTTTCCGGCTGGCCAACCTGCACCGTGGCATCGTCATCGGCACCGGCGACCTGAGCGAACTGGCATTGGGATGGTGTACCTATGGCGTGGGCGACCACATGTCGCACTATGCCGTCAACGCCAGCGTGCCCAAGACACTGATTTCGCACCTGGTGCGCTGGGTGGCCGAGACTGGCCAGATCGGTAGCGCCGGTTCCGACGTGTTGCTGGCCGTGCTGGACACGGATATCAGTCCGGAACTGGTGCCGGCCAAGTCGGGCCAGTCGGGCAATGCGGGCGATGGGCCAGAGCAAAAGAGCGAAAGCGTGATCGGGCCTTCCGAGCTGCAGGACTTCAATCTGTATTACACGTTGCGTTTCGGCTTTGCGCCGTCCAAGGTCGCGTTCCTGTCGCATACCGCTTGGGCCGACAGCAGCGTCGGCCGCTGGCCCGAGCAGGCGCATGTCACGCGCAATCAATACGGCCTGGCCGATATCAAGCGCAACTTGGGGATTTTCCTGCACCGCTTTTTCAAGACCAGCCAGTTCAAGCGCTCCTGCATTCCCAACGGCCCCAAGGTCGGTTCCGGCGGTTCGCTGTCACCGCGCGGCGACTGGCGCGCGCCCAGCGATTCCGAGTCGGTGGTGTGGATGGAAGAACTCAAGAATATTCCCGACCAGTAAGCCGGTAATCCGGAGCGCAGGAGCGCCCGGGGCAGGGGCGTGCATCACGGCGCTTGCCTGCATTGGCGATATACTGGCGCCGGACAAGGCAATTCAAATCGAAGGAGCATCTCTTGAAACAAATCACTGCAATCATCAAACCGTTCAAGCTTGACGAAGTCCGTGAAGCGCTGGCCGATGTCGGCATTACGGGCCTGACAGTGACGGAAGTAAAAGGATTCGGCCGCCAGAAGGGCCATACCGAGTTGTACCGGGGGGCCGAGTATGTGGTCGACTTCCTGCCCAAGGTCAAGGTCGAAGCGGTGGTGGATGACGGTGTTGTCGATCGGGCCGTGGAAGCGATCGTCAAGGCCGCCCGCACCGGCAAGATTGGCGATGGCAAGATCTTCGTGCGTTCGATCGAGCAAGTGGTGCGCATCCGCACCGGCGAAACCGGCCCGGACGCGGTCTGAACGGGCTAGGCCTTTAGCAGCACGACCAGCGCACCGCTACCGCCATCGGCGGCTTGCGCCTGGCAAAACGCAATCACCTCGTCTTTTTGCACCAGCCAGTTGCGGACCTTGCTCTTGAGTACAGGTTCGCGGTTGACTGAACCCAGCCCCTTGCCGTGGATCACGCGCACGCAGCGCAGCCCCCGTTTGTTCGCATTGCGCAGGAATTCGGCCAGCGCTTCACGCGCTTCGTCGGTGCGCAGCCCGTGCAGGTCGAGCTGGGACTGGATCACCCAATGTCCGCGGCGCAGCTTGCGCAATACGTCAGTGCCTATGCCGGCGCGCGCATAGCTGAGCGCCTCATCGGATTCAAGCAGCGTATCGACGGTGAATTCATCCGACAGCGATTGTTCCAGCGCTGCTTTTTCGTCCGCCTCGTGCTGGCGTGCCAGCGGTTCAGGCAGCGGCGGGCGCAGCGTGGCCTTGCCGTGCGAGTGCAGCGGCGCCACCGTACCGATGCTGCGGCGGAACAGGTCGGCTTCAAGTGCGGCTTGCGCTTCGCGCTCGCGCCGCTGCGCCTGTTCCTTGCGGTCTGCCTCTTGCTGCGCTTTCAAATCCTTTTGCAGCGACTTCAGCGCAGAAAAATCCTTGAATTTTGCAGTCATGTCGCACCCGTGTTGCCATCGTGATCCATCGATCGCTTGCGCCCGGGGCGCAAGCGACCCGGTTTCAGCCTTCCAGGCTTTCCAGGTAACGCTGGGCGTCCAGCGCCGCCATGCAGCCGGTGCCGGCGCTGGTCACTGCCTGCCGGTACACATGATCCTGCACATCGCCAGCAGCAAAAACACCGGGAACATTGGTTGCGGTTGCCATGCCCTCGAGGCCGCCGTGGGTACGGATATAACCATTTTTCATCGTCAGCTGCCCCTCGAAAATGCTGGTATTGGGCTTGTGTCCGATGGCGATGAAAATGCCGTGCAGCGTGATCGGCGTCACCGTGCCGTCCACCGCGGACTTGACGCGAATGCCGGTCACGCCGCTGTTGTCGCCGACGATTTCTTCCAGTGTGTGGTTCCAGCGGACCTCGATCTTGCCTTCGGCCACCTTGGCCATCAGGCGGTCGATCAGGATCGGCTCGGCGCGGAATTTGTCGCGGCGGTGGATGACGGTGACCTTGGTGGCGATATTGGACAGGTAGAGCGCTTCTTCCACCGCCGTATTGCCGCCGCCAACGACTGCGACTTCCTGGCCACGGTAGAAAAAGCCGTCGCAGGTGGCGCAGGCCGACACGCCCTTGCCCATGAAGGCTTCTTCCGACGGCAGGCCCAGGTACTGGGCCGACGCGCCGGTGGCGATGATCAGCGCATCGCAGGTATACACGCCGGCGTCGCCGACCAGGCGGATCGGCTTCTCGGACAGGTGGGTCGTATGGATATGGTCGAAAATGATTTCCGTGTTGAAGCGCTCGGCATGCTGCAGCAGGCGCTGCATCAGCTCCGGTCCTTGCACGCCCATCGGGTCGCCGGGCCAGTTTTCGACGTCGGTGGTCGTCATCAATTGCCCGCCTTGCTCCACACCGGTGATCAGGACCGGCTTCAGGTTGGCCCGCGCGGCGTACACGGCGGCGCTGTAACCGGCCGGGCCGGAACCGAGGATCATGACGTGAGCGTGTTTGGGAGTGGACATGGGTATTCTCTTGGTAGGTAGATGAATGCGGGCCGGGGCGGGCAAATGCGGGCAAATGGCGACAGCGGGGCCGGAATTAATGGATGCACGGCAGCAAAACTGGTTAAGATTATAGTCGTTTCATGCTGCGCTGCCACAGCGGCCAGCTTCCGTCCTGCTTTGCCAGCCGCCGGCGCCCGATTGCACCGGCACGGCTTGTCAGGATTGCATCTGTGGACTCACCGCCGCTTCATTTGCCTCCATGACGAGAACCACGACCACGACGACCGCCTACACCCGCAGCACGACGCCGCCCGAGCCCCTTCCAAGCCGGCTGGTGCGGATCCTGTCGGAAGCGCGCTGGATGGTGCTGGCCGTGCTGACCGCTTATCTGGTCCTGATCCTGGTCACCTACGACCGTGGCGACCCTGGCTGGTCGCACGCCAGCAAGGTGGCGCAGTTGCATAACTGGGGCGGTCCCTGGGGCGCATGGATCGCCGACCTGATGCTGTTCATTTTCGGCTTGTCGGCATGGTGGTGGTGCGTGTTGTTGATGCGCGCTGTCTGGGGCGGCTACCGGCGCCTGTCGCAAAAATTCATACTCGAACAGGAAATCACACCCGACCACCGGCATGAAAAATGGATCAGCGGCGCCGGTTTCGCGCTGATGATGGCCGGCAGCGTCGGCATCGAATGGCTGCGCATGTACACGATGCCGGCGCAACTGCCGCGTGCGCCGGGCGGCGTGCTGGGTGACCTGATCGGGCATGCGGCATACAACATCATCGGCTTCAATGGCGCAACGCTGATCCTTCTGGCCTTGTTCGGGCTCGGATTTTCGCTGTTCTTCCAGGTGTCCTGGCTTTCGCTGGCCGAACGCATTGGCAGCGCGATCGAATTCGCCGGCCAACAGGCGCGTCGGCTGGTCGATGCCCGCGCCGACCGCAAGCTCGGGCAGGAGGCGGTCGTCAAGCGCGACAATGTCGTGGTGCAGGAGCGCGCCCGGATCGTCGAAGCGCCGCCGATCCGCATCGAGCCGCAAGTGATCACCGTACCGAAGTCCGAGCGGGTGCAAAAGGAAAAGCAGGTCGCGCTGTTCACCGACCTGCCCGACAGTAAGCTGCCGCCGCTGTCGCTGCTGGACGAAGCGCCGCTGGCGCAGGAAACCGTCAGCGTCGAAACACTGGAATTCACCAGTCGCCTGATCGAAAAGAAGTTGTCCGATTTCGGGGTTGAAGTGAAGGTCATCGCCGCCCATCCGGGTCCGGTCATCACACGCTATGAAATTGAACCGGCGACCGGGGTCAAGGGCAGCCAGATCGTCGGCCTGGCGCGCGACCTGGCGCGGGCGCTGTCGCTGACTTCGATCCGGGTGGTGGAAACCATCCCAGGCAAGAATTACATGGGTCTGGAACTGCCCAATCCAAAACGCCAGATCGTGCGCCTGACCGAAATCCTCGGCTCACAGATCTACAACGACAGTTCCTCGTCGCTGACCATTGCGCTGGGCAAGGACATTGCCGGCAATCCGATGGTGGCCGACCTGGCCCGCATGCCGCACTTGCTGGTCGCCGGCACCACCGGTTCGGGCAAGTCGGTGGGCATCAACGCCACCATCCTGTCGCTGTTGTACAAGTCCGACCCGAGCGCGGTGCGCCTGATCCTGATCGATCCGAAAATGCTGGAACTGTCGATCTACGAAGGCATTCCCCACCTGCTCGCGCCAGTCGTCACCGACATGCGCCAGGCCGCCCATGCGCTGAACTGGGCTGTCAACGAGATGGAGCGGCGCTACAAGCTGATGTCCAAGCTGGGCGTGCGGAACCGGGCCGGTTACAACCAGAAAATCGCCGATGCCGACAAGCGCGAACAGAAAATTCCCAATCCGTTCAGCCTGACCCCGGACGCGCCGGAACCGCTCGACAAGCTGCCCACCATCGTCATCATCATCGACGAACTTGCCGACCTGATGATGGTGGTCGGCAAGAAGATCGAAGAACTGATCGCCCGCATTGCGCAAAAAGCGCGCGCTGCCGGCATCCACCTGATCCTGGCCACGCAACGGCCATCGGTGGACGTGATCACCGGCCTGATCAAGGCCAACATCCCGACCCGTATTGCATTCCAGGTCAGCAGCAAGATCGACTCCCGCACCATCCTTGACCAGATGGGGGCCGAAGCGCTATTGGGCATGGGCGACATGCTCTACATGCCGCCCGGCACCGGCCTGCCGGTGCGGGTGCACGGCGCCT
>NZ_JAUSNH010000102.1 GCF_030645335.1 Lacisediminimonas sp.
TGTCGCGCTCTCGACAGTATGCTGCGCCGCGAAACCGGGATCGAGGAATCACTATGCCGATTGGCGAATTTGGCCGACCACCTGCCTTGCCGTCCGAGGTCAGCCCTGCGCTGACCACCCCCATGTACTGGATGTACGAGATGGGTCAGGCCTCGCTCAACCCGGCGCGGGCCATGGCGGACATGACGAAACTCATGTTCGAGAACCCGCTCAATCCATTCGCCAACACCGAGTTCGGAAAGTCGATTGCCGCTGGTTGCGAATTGTTCGAACGCACCACCCGGCGCGTGGACCTGACGCCGGAAGCGATCCGCTTTCGCTCGGTCGCTGAAAAGCTGGTCAGGGATTTTGACAACGCGATCGGCGACCTGCATGCTATCGCCACCAGCCAGCGCGGCCATGTGCGCATCGCCGCTGCGCCGTCGATTGTGGTGCATGTACTGACGCCGGCATTGCGTGCTTTCCGGCAAGCGTTTCCGGAAATTACGATCTCGGTGCAGGACGCCGGCTCGGCGCGCATCGAGCGGGCGGTGCTCGATGGCGAAGTCGACTTCGGCATCGCCAGTCGCCTGAAAGATTATCCCGAGCTCGATTACAAGCCGATCCTGCGCGATCCCTTCGGCGTGATCATGCCGCCCGAACATCCGCTGGCGGCGAAAAAAGGGCCGGTGCGCTGGTCGGCCCTGGCGGGTTGCGAATACATCGCTCTGACCAATGACACCGGCATTGGCGCTTTCCTGGAAAATTATCCCGAACTGGGCCTGGGCAAGAGCGCCAATCCCTACGACCATGCGTCGAGCACGACCTCGCTGTACGCCATGCTGAAACTGGGCGGCAAGGTTTCCGTGCTGCCTTCACTGGCGGCGCAGGCTGTTCCGATGAATGAATTTTGTTTCCGTGAACTGACCGACCCGCCGATCACTCGGGAGATTTGCCTGATCACGCGGCATTTGCGCTCGTTCTCGCCGAACACCCAGCGCATTCTCGATGTGCTGATGGAGACAATCCGTGGCACCACCTTCCTGAACGGGACGGCGATGGCGGTGGACGCAGACGCACAGGCTGCCCGATGATGTCCGGTCTGCTGGCCTGAATCTACCGGGCTGCCGAGGCCGGCTACGCTGCCGATGCTGTCGCCAACGCCGCCGTCCCGCTTGCCGCAATCGCCAATCAGTCAGCAGTGATCTTTGCGGTACGGATCACATTGCCCCAGCGCTCTGCTTCCTGGCGCATGAAGGCGCGCGCTTCGGCTGGTGTGCCGGCGATCACTTCCATGCTCAGGTCGTTCAGAATCTTGATCACGCCCGGATCCTTCATTTCGCTGCCGATGGTGGATGCCAGCTTGTTGACGATGTCAGGCGAGGTCTTTGGCGGCGCCGCCATTGCGTACCACAGCACGGACGAGAAGCCGGGGATGGTCTCGGCCATGGTCGGCGTGTTCGGCAGCAATGGTGTGCGTTGCGTGCTGCCCACGGCCAGCGCCTTGACCTTGCCGGCGCGGATATGCGGCAGTGCCGAAGCAATGTCGGCAAACATCATTTCCACCTGCCCGCCGATCAGGTCGGTCAGCGCCGGGGCGACGCCCTTGTAGGGGACATGCACGATTTTTGCACCCGACATCGACTTGAACATTTCACCGGTCAGGTGCGGCGTGGTGCCCGCGCCCTGAGAAGCGTAGTTCAGCTTGTTCGGATTGGCATTGGCATAGGCCAGCAACTGGGCGACATTTTCCACCGGCAGCCGGTTGGTCACCACCAGCACATTGGGCAGCGAGGCAATGATCGACACTGGCACGAACTCATCCGGGTCGTAGGGCAGCTTCGAATACATGGTCTTGTTGATGACCAGCGGCGAAGGCGGCGTCACCAGCACCGTGTAGCCATCCGGCGCCGACTTGAACGCGAAATCGGCGCCGATATTGCCGCCCGCACCGGACTTGTTCTCGACCACGAACGGCTGTTCGAGCTTGCGGGCCAGGCGTTCGGCAGTCAGCCGGGCGACGCGGTCGAGTCCTGAGCCTGGCGGATAGGGCACCACCACTTTGACGGCCTTGTTCGGATACTCCTGCGCAATCGCAACTGCACTCAGTGTGAGTGCGGCGGCGAGCAGGGCGAAGCGGGATAGCAGGTTTTGCATGTAGATCTCCATACGGACTGTTGGATGCTCCCTGTCCAGTCGACGGACAGAGCGTCTTGTCAACAAGGGCGTATCGCCGGTATTTATCAGACGCCGGCGCCGGCCCCGAACTCTGCTGCATGTTTCAACGGACGTTTTGCACGCCTCGTACGCCCTGAACGCCCCGATCGTGCTGCACGACTCGATCGTTTCGCCTGTCTCGGTAGTTTTGGATCGCTTGCGCCGGCATCACTCCCCCCACACCTCGTAGGGCGTATCCGGGTACATCTTCTGGTTCTTGCGGATATTCAGGTCGACGAACATGGCCGCCGTGCGCAGCGATACGGCCACGCTGTTGACCACCGGAATGCCGATCGCGTCTTCCAGTTCTTCCGGCGGCAGGATGAAGGGCGTGTAGACAGTGCACATCGGCAGGATCACGTTGACGTCGTCGCGTTCGATGGCGTCCTTGCAGATGCGGATGCTGAGTTCCTTGACTTCGCTGCGGCGCTGCCACAGTTCGCCCAGCGGGATATTCCAGGTGCGCATCGCCGTGATGCTGTCGGCCACGCCCCAGCGCCGCAACAGCTTGCGGGTATAGGCCTTGAGCGAGTCTTCCACCACCAGCACGCAGATGCGGTCGCCCAGCAAGGGCGCGAAATGCGCCGCCACGGTGCCGCTGTCGACCACCGGAATCTTGACCATATGGCGGGCAATCTCGGCGCCGACGTCGTATTCGCCGGACAGGTAGACCGCGTCCCAGCCTTCTTTTTCTGCCCGCACCACTTCATGCACGACGTGCTTGGCCGCCGACAGGATGCGCGCTTCGTTGATGTGTCCTGTCATGGGCCCGCCATGCGCGCCGGCATCCAGGAACACGGTTTCGATTTCCATGCCGGCAGGCGCGTATTGCGCCGTGACACGGGCCGAATGCTCCATGAATCCGGGGTCGGTATTTTGTTTCGAACCGGGACGAATTACGCGAATTCTCAAGCGGGCCTCCATTGAATTGAGGAAAGACAGGACAAGGAAAACTGGCGTAATTGCCAGCGGTTAAAAAACTCTAGCATTTCAAAATAGGATTGTCTACAATCCGATTAATCGCAAGTCTACGGATCTTTGCAAGATGCCTGGCGGGCATGAGACCATCCGTTTCTTGCCAATCGCATGAGACTAGAAAATGAATTTGTCATCGGATTTACGGGTGCTGCAGACCAAATCCCTGCCGCAGGCGGTGCAGGACGAGATCGAGCGCCTGATCGTCAACGGCACTTTCCAGATCGGCCAGAAACTGGCCGAGGCGGAGCTGGCGCAGCGGCTCGGCGTCAGCCGCGGCCCGGTGCGGGAGGCATTCCGCGGGCTGGAAGAAATGGGATTGCTGCGGCTGTCCCGCAATCGCGGCGTATTCGTGCGCGAGATCAAGCTGGATGAGGCTTTCGAGTTGTATGAAGTGCGCGCCGGCCTGGACGCACTGGCCGGCCAGATGCTGGCAGAACGGGCGACGGACGAACAGATTGCCGAGTTGCGCGAGATCGTGGGGCAGATGAAAGCGCTGCAGGGGGACGACGACCTGGACGCTTACTTCCAGGCCAACATCCGCTTCCACGACCGCATCGTGGAAATGACCAGCAACCGCAAGTTCGCCGAAATGAACAGCCGCCTGATGAAGGAAACCCGGCTGTTGCGGCGCAGTGGCGTGCAAGGCGGCGGGCGCGAGATATCGGATCGCGAGCATGGCGCAATCATCGATGCCATTGCTTCACGCAATCCGGAGCGGGCGGCGGCAGTCATGCGCAGTCACGTGCTCAATGGCTGGGAGCGGTACAAGGCAGAAGTCGGGCCGGTAGAACGGGACGGCGAACAACATGGCGACGGGCCGGCGCCGGCAGCGCAGGAACCCTCGATTCCATCCAATTAGTCAGGAGACGGCAATGGCGGTCAGTCAGGCAGAACTGGTAGATGCATGGCGCAAGGTACTGGCACTGTGCAAGGTGAAGCCGGAGGAATCGGTCGCCATACTGACCCGCCCCGGTATCCAGTTGCGCAACCTGGAAGCGGCGCACCAGGCCTTCGAAGAACTGGGATGCCAGGTCTATCAACTGGAACCGCAGATCCGCAACAAGCCGCTGCGCGAGAACAAGCCGGCCATGGCGGCGCTGCAACAGACGGATTTCATCCTCGACTTCATCGGCCTGCACCTGCTGCGCACTTACGAGCTGGGCATGATCACCGAAAAGGGCGCGCGCATGCTGTACGTGACCGAGCCGCCGGAAGCGCTGGTGCGCCTGTTGCCAACGCAAGCGGACAAGAAAGCGGTGTGCGACGCCGGCGTATTCATGAAGGCGGCCAAGTCAATGCGCATTGAATCCGACGCCGGCACTGACCTGACGGTGGCGCTGGGCGACTTCCCGGTATTGCTGGAATGGGGCTACACCGACGAGCCCGGCCATTGGGATCACTGGCCTGCCGGTTTCCTGGCCACCTGGCCCAATGAGCGCAGCGCCAATGGCGTGGTGGTGCTGGATGCCGGGGATATCATTTTTCCGTTCAAGGACTATGTCCGCTCGCCGATCCGGCTCGATATCCGCGAAGGCTATATCCGCGAAATCAGCGGCGGCTTTGACGCCGACATGCTGCGCGCATTCATCGAAGAGCATAACGATCCGGAAGCGTATGCCGTGTCGCACCTGGGCTGGGGGCTGAACCCGCGCGCGCGCTGGTCGGCGCTGCAGTGGCTGCTGCGCCAGACCAATGGCAACGACGGTCGTTCCTTTGCCGGCAATTTCCTGTTCTCGACCGGTCCCAACACCGACGCCGGCGGCGCGCGCGACACGCTGTGCCATATGGATATTCCGATGCGCAATTGCTCGGTCTACCTGGACGGCCGGGCCATGACGCACAAGGGAAAAGTGCTCGCCTGAGTGACGGCAACCCGGACCGGCCGGCCTGTGGGCGTCGATCCAATCCGATCTGAATCTTGTTCATTGGGGAAAAATCATGAAAGTCATCGAAATCAAGGACGCCGCCAGACTCGATGTGACGGCAACCGTGCAGCCGGTGGAGGCTGCGTCACACGCCCCGGGCGAAATCTATTATTCCGACGCGGTGTACCAGTTGGAGAAGGAACAGATTTTCAAGAAAGACTGGCTGTGCGTGGGCCGGGTGGAGGAGGTCGAAAAGCCGGGCGACTACACCACCATGCGCATCGTCGGCGAGCCGGTGCTGATCACCCGTAACGCCAAGGGCGAGCTCAATGCATTCGCCAATGTCTGCCTGCACCGCGGTGTGGAAATTGCCAGCGGCGACGGCAACGCCGAATTCTTCAGCTGCCCGTACCACGCCTGGAATTACGACCTGGACGGCAACCTGGTCGGCGCGTCGTTCATGCGCGAGTCAGTCGGCTTCGACAGCAAGAGTTGCAAGTTGAAGACCCTCCATGTCGGGCAATGGGCCGGTTGGATATTCATCAACCTGGCGCCGCAACCGGCGATGACGCTGGAAGAGCATCTGCGCGACTACGTCGGTGACCTGTCGATGCTGAAGATGGAGAACCTGCGCCTGGGCACCAAGGTCGTGCTCGACCTGCCGACCAACTGGAAATTCGTGGTCGAAAACCTGATGGACGTCTATCACGTGCGCACGCTGCATTACAACAGCTTCGGCAAGCACCGCGGACCGCCGGAAAACTTCCCGTTCCTGTTGCGCCAGCACGGCGGCACATTCACCCGCTACGAAGCCAGGCCAATGACACCGGATGCGGTCAGCCTGTTCGGCAAGATGCCGGCGCTGGAACACGAGCCGGAGAATTTCGCCTGTTCGTCGCACCTGTCACCGAACATGCAAGTCATCGCGCGCATCGACAATGTGCATCCGCTGGTCATGTGGCCGACCTCGCCCACGACCAGCCGCACCATTGTCTATAACCTGTATCCGAAAGAGTGGTTCGACCAGCCCGGCTTCGCCGACAAGCTCAAGGTGTATGACGACTACATCCGCCTGGTGCTGGCGGAGGACGTGACGATGATGAATTCATTGCAGAATGGCGTTACGTCCGGCAACTATGTACCGGGCCGGCTCAGCACGCTGGAGCGCGGCATTCACCATGTGCTGAAGGACTACATGGATAAAATCGGCGGCGCAAAGGCTGCCTGACCAGATTGACCGAACCACGCCACCACAGCAAGGAACGATCGTGATCCGGGTTGCAGTCCTCGACGATTACCAGGGCGTTGCCAGCAAGATGGCCGACTGGTCTGTGCTGGGCGACCACGTGCAGGTCAGCAGCTTTGCGCAGCACCTGGGCGACGAGGACCAGGCCGTGGAGCGCCTGGCCGGGTTTGACGTGATCTGCCTGATGCGCGAGCGCATGCGCTTTCCCAGGAGCCTGATCGTGCGCCTGCCGCGCTTGCGGCTGCTGGCGTTCACTGGCTTGCGCCACAACACGCTGGATGTGGCGGCGGCGGTGGCGCAGGGCATCACCGTGTGCAGCACGCGCGGCGGCGAAACGCAGCATTGCACCACCGAGATGACCTGGGCCTTGATACTGGCTGCCGCCCGCCACCTGCCGCAGGAAGACCGGGCAATCCGCGCCGGTCGCTGGCAGACCACGCTGGGCATGACGCTGCAGGGGCGCACGCTGGGTATCCTGGGACTGGGCCGGCTGGGTTCGCGCGTGGCCCGCATCGGCCATGCATTCGGCATGCAGGTGCAGGCATGGAGCCCGACGCTGGACGACGCCCGGGCGGCGCTGTCGGATGCGCGCCGGGTCGAGCTTGACGCCCTGTTTGAAACCAGCGACGTGATCAGCATCCACCTGGCCATGACCGAGCAGACGCGTCACCTGGTCAATGCGCAGCGGATTGCACGCATGCGACCCGGCGCCATCCTGGTCAATACCGCGCGCGGCGAAATCGTCGATGAAGACGCCCTGGTGCTGGCGCTGCAGCAAAAGCGCCTGGGCGGCGCTGCGCTCGACGTGTTCCGGCAAGAGCCGCTGCCGGCCTCGCATCCGCTGCTGGCGCTGGACAATGTGGTGCTGTCGCCGCACCTGGGCTATGTGACCGAAGAGACCTACCGGATTTTTTTCCACGACACGGTGGAAAACATTGCCTGCTACCTGAAGGGTGCGCCGGTGCGCGTCGTCCTGCCGACCTGAACGCCCATGAGCAACGCTGCCATTCCTGCTGCGATTGAACTTGCCGGCGCTGCCCAGTCCAGTGCCAATGCGGCCGCCCTTGCCACGCCCGCGCCCTTCCATGCCTGCGTACAAAACTTCCTGGACCAGGCCGACACGCCGCGCGCCTATCTCGAACGCTGCATCGCCCGCATTGAAAAACATGAGCCGGCCATTCGCGCCTTCGTGCACCTGGACCTGGACACGGCGCGGCGCCTGGCCGACGAGGCCGGGGAACGCTACCGGCAGCGGCGGCCATTGTCGCCGGTGGACGGCATGCCGGTCGGCGTCAAGGACATCATCGACACGCGCGACATGCCGACCCAGATGAACAGCCCCTTGTTCGCCGGTTTCCGGCCGCGCCGCGATGCTGCCTGCGTGATGGCACTGAAGCAGGCCGGCGCCATCGTGCTGGGCAAGACGGTGACGACTGAATTCGCCTGCGGACGCTCCGGTCCGACCCGCAATCCGCACGACAGCTTGCGCACGCCCGGCGGTTCTTCCAGCGGCTCGGCCGCAGCGGTTGCCGCCGGCATGCTGCCGGCCGCATTGGGCACGCAGACGCAGGCGTCGATCATCCGGCCGGCCTCGTATTGCGGCATTGTCGGCTACAAGCCGAGCATCGGCACACTGTGCTACGACGGCATCGGGCGGCTGGCGCCGACATTGGACCAGCTCGGCGTGCTGGCCGGCGACCTCGGCGATGCGCAAGCAGTGGCCGCAGCGATCGCCGCCGTGGGTCCGGACTATGGCGGTCCGGTGCTCCGGCTTGGCGCGCAGGCTGGCAATGGCGTGCCCTTGCGGCGGCTGGCGCGGCTCGATACCGAAGGCTGGGCCGAACTCGACAGCGCCGCCCGGGAAATTTTTGAACAGACCATGGCCGGCCTGGTGGCGGCCGGTGTCGACATGATCGATCGCAGCGATCCATCGATCGCACGGATCGAAGCGCTGCTGGCGCAGATATCAGCCAGCGCACTGCATATTTTTGCCTGGGAAGCGCAATGGCCGCTGCGCACTTACCTCGATTGCGGCGCTGCGCTGGTGGGTGAGCGCGTGCAGGAACTGGTGCAACTGGCCAGCGAGATGCGCGCCGATGACTATGCCGATGCCGTCGCCAGGCGTGCCGCATTGCGTGCCGAAGTCGCTGCGCTGGCTGGCACGGTCGATGCATTCGTGACTGCCTCTTCCTCCGGCGCTGCCCCGCTGGGCCTGGACAATACCGGCAGCCGGACCTTTTCAGTGCCCTGGACGCTCGTTGGCGGACCGGCCTTGTCCTTGCCGGTGCAGCAAATTGGCGGCTTGCCGTTCGGGCTGCAACTGATGGGATTGCCGGGACGCGACAGCGAACTGTTTGGATTTGCGCAATGGATCATGACGCAATGGCGAGGAACACAATGAAATTGCACTGTTCGGTGAATGACGCCAGCGTGGACGCAGAAGTGCCGTCGCGACTGCTGCTGTCGGACTTCATCCGCCACGAACTCAAACTGACCGGCACCCACGTCGGTTGCGAAATGGGCGCGTGCGGCGCTTGCACCGTGATCGTCGATGGCAGTCCGGTGCGCTCTTGCCTGATGCTGGCGGCGCAAGCCGATGGCAGCAGCGTACGCACCGTCGAGTCGCTGGCCGGCACGCCGATCGGCCGCTTGTTGCAGCAGGCATTCAGCGAGCATCATGCGCTGCAATGCGGTTATTGCACGCCAGGCATCCTGACCACGCTGACCGCCGCATTCGAAAGCGGCAAGCTGCCCGCCGACGAGCATGCAGTGCGCGATCTGCTGTCGGGCAATATCTGCCGCTGCACCGGCTATGTGCCGATTGTCGAAGCGATCCTGGATGCGTCGCGCCAGATGCAGTCAAGCACGGTGCTGGCAAACTCCGGAGGCACGCATGGGCAAAAGTGAACCGGCCTTGTACCTTGGAGCCGCGCGTGCCGAGCACGCCGAACGAATTGAAGACCCGGCCTTGCTGCGCAAGTCCGGCGAAGCCGCGTCACCCATGATCGGCCAGGCGCTGCCGCTGCGCGAAGATATCCGTTTCCTGACCGGCACCGGCTGCTATGTCGATGACATCAAGCGCCCGGACATGGCGCACGCGATGGTGGTGCGCAGCGCACTGGCGCACGCCCGCATTCGCGCAGTCGACATCTCCGCCGCGCTGGCCCTGCCGGGTGTGCTGGCCGTGTACAGCGCCGACGACATCCGCGACTATGCATTACCGATACCGCAGCGCGTTTGCGCCTTGCCGGGGCTTGAGCGTTTCCTGCAGATGCCGCTGGCCGACGAACGTGCGCGCTATGTCGGCGAACCGATCGCGATGGTGGTGGCAACGAGCCGCGCGATTGCCCAGGATGCGGCGGAACTGGTGCAGGTCGACTATGAGCAATTGCCGGCCGTGGTCGATGTGCATGCCGCGCTGGCCGACCAGGTAATCCTGCATGACGGCCCCGGCACCAACCTGGCTTCGCATTACACGGTCGGGCGCGGCGACGCCGATGCCGCTTTCGCCAACGCGCATTACACCCGTTCTGAAGTGTTCAACATCCACCGCCACACGGCCCTCACACTGGAAACCCGCGGCTTTGTCGCCGAGTGGGATGCAGCGGCTGGGCGCATGCAGGTGTGGGGCGGCTCCAAGGTGCTGTTTGCCAATCGCACTATCCTGGCCAGCATGCTCAAGCTCGACGAGCAGTGCATCGACATGATCGAAGTGGACATCGGCGGCGGCTTCGGTGTCCGCGGCGATTTTTATCCGGAAGATTTCCTGGTGCCGTTTGCGGCAATGAAACTGGGCCGGCCGGTCAAGTGGATAGAAGACCGGCGCGAACACCTGATGGCGACCAACCACTCGCGCGAGATGGAATGCCGGCTGGAAATCGCGGTCTCGGCCGATGGCATCATCCTCGCCATGCGCGGCTTGCTGATGGCGGACATGGGTGCCTACACCCGCACCAATGGCGGCGTCGGGCCGGGCAAGGGCACGCAGTTCCTGCAGGGGCCGTACCTGATCCCCCACCTCGAATTTGAAGTGCAGGCCTTGATGACCAACAAGACGCCGGTCGGCACTTACCGCGGACCGGGTCGCTATGAGTCGACTTTTTTCCGTGAGCGGCTGCTCGACATTGCCGCGGTCGAACTGGGCCTGGACCCGGCCGAGTTCCGCTTGAAGAACCTGATTCCTCCCGAGGCCATGCCCTACGATGCCGGCGCGCTGGTTCCGGGCTTGCCGTCCACCATTTACGACACCGGCGACTATCCGCTGGTACTGCGGCGCGCGCTGGCCGAAGCCGATTATCCGGCCCTGGTGGCTGGCCGCGGGCGCGGTGCGGACGGCCGGCTGTATGGCGTTGGCATGGGCTGCTTTGTCGAATCGACCGGCGGCGGACCATCCGAGGATGCGCGCATCCAGGTCACGCCGGACGGCCGGGTCGAGCTGTTCATTGGCGCCTCTTCCGCCGGACAGGGGCATGAAACGGTGATGGCGCAAGTGCTGGCCGACGAACTCGATATCGGCATGGACGCCATACGCGTGTTCCACGGCTCGACCACGCTGGTCAAGCGCGGCTTTGGCGCTTATCACAGCCGTTCTGCGGTGATGTCCGGCGGCGCCATCGTACTGGTGGCGCAGCGTTTGCGGCAACAACTGCTGGCGCATGTGGCGGCAAGCAGCGGTCGTGCAGTCGAATCCTTGACCTTTGCGCGCGGCGCGGTGCGCGGCAGCAATGACGGCGCCGTACTGGCAACACTGGAAAGCCTGGCGCAGCAAGCCAGCGCCGGGTCGGTACAAGCAGCGTCGGCGCTGGCGGCCGAAGCCACCTTCAGCAACGACAACCAGCTGACCTATACCGGTGGCACGCAGATCGCGCATGTCGCCGTCGATACCGAAACGGCGATGGTGGAAGTGCTGCGCCTGCTGACCGTGGAAGACGTCGGTCGCATGATCAATCCGGCGGTCGTGCATGGCCAGACCATCGGTGCGGCGGTGCAGGGGCTGGGCGGCACTTTTCTCGATGAATTCGTGTATGACGAGCAGGGGCAGCTACTGACCGGCACCCTGGCCGATTACCTGCTGCCCACCGCTACTGACTTCCCCAACGTCGATGGCGTCAGCATGGAACATGCACGTTCGCTGTCCAATCCGCTTGGCGTCAAGGGCGCCGGCGAGGGCGGCATCATTGCTACCGGCGCCGCGCTGGCCAACGCGGTGGCCGACGCCTTGTCGCCGCTGGGCGTGCAGATCACCCGGCTGCCGCTGTCCCCCAACAACATCGCACGCCTGATTCGGGACGCGAAGGCGCGCCCCGGCCCTGGCAACTGATTGGCCGCTGGCCAGACATTCAAGCAGACGGAGAACACGACATGCAACGAAAATTCATCGGACTGGCCGGGGAAAAATCCCAGGGCATCGAGGCGCTCAAGGGAACGGCCAACGGTGCGGCCTATTCCGACGCGGTCCGCATCGACCTGGCCGACCACACCCTGCTGTTCATCTCCGGCAAGACTGGCGCCAAGGATGGCGTGCTGCTCGCCCGCAACATGCGCGACCAGACGCGCCAGGTGTTTGAAAATATCCGGACCACGCTGGAAGGGCAGGGCGGGTCGCTGGCCGACATCGTCCGCGTACGGATTTACGTCACGCAGATGGACCAGGAGTCGATCCGTGATGTCCACGCCGTGCGCGCGGAATACTTCGAGCCGGGAAAATTTCCCGCCAGCACCCTGCTGCGGGTGGACCAGTTCGTGCGCGACGGCGCGCTGATCGAGATCGAGGCCGACGTCGTCATGCATCGCGACTGATCCCCAGATCGGGCCAGTGGGCGGGAGGTTCGCCGCCGGCGGGGTTTGCCGCGACAATCCCCGGATTGGCTTGCCGAACTGCGCGCCGGTACCTACACTTGGCGCAAGCGGGGACACGGATCCTCCTGATTCCCGCAAACAGGAGACAATCATGCTTGCTATCAAAAACCTGCTGGCCTGCACGGCGCTGGCTGCCATCTCGATCACCGGCAATGCGCTGGCGCAGGACAAGGTTGTCTACCATATCGACAATGCCGAGTCGCAGGCGACCAAGGGATTGCGTAACATCCGCAACCACCTCGATGTCGCGCCGCAGACCAAGATTGTCGTGGTCACGCATGCCAATGGCGTGGATTTCCTGTTCGATGGCGCAAAAGATCCCAAGAACGCCAATGTCGACTATGGCGCGCTGGTCGGCGCACTGAAGTCGCGGGGCGTGCGCTTCGAAGTATGCGAAATCACGCTGAAAAACCGCAGCCTGAAAAAAGAGCAGTTCAGCATGGACGCTGAATTCACGCCATCGGGCGTGGTGCGGGTAGGCCAGTTGCAAACGCGCGAGGGCTACGGCTACCTGAAACCATGAAGCGGTGCTGACGCCCGCATTGGCTGGCGGCCCCTGCATCATGGTGCGATAGAATTGGCAAAACTACAGGGGTTCCCATGATTTTGGTAACAGGCGGCGCCGGTTTCATCGGCGCCAACTTCGTGCTCGACTGGCTGGCCCGCAATGACGAGCCGGTACTCAACGTCGACAAGCTGACTTACGCCGGCAATCTCGGCAACCTGAGCACGCTGGACGGCGATGCGCGCCATCTGTTCGTGCATGCCGACATTTGCGACAACGAGGCGATGGCGGCGCTGCTGGCGCAGCACCGGCCGCGCGCCATCGTCCATTTCGCCGCCGAAAGCCATGTCGATCGTTCGATCCATGGCCCGGCCGAATTCATCCGCACCAATGTCAACGGCACCTTCAGCTTGCTGGAAGCGGCGCGGCAATACTGGGGCGCACTCGGGGCGGCGGACAAGGCGGCGTTCCGCTTCCTGCATGTGTCGACCGACGAAGTGTATGGGTCGCTCGGGCCGAACGATCCGCCCTTCACCGAAACCACGCCGTATGCTCCCAACAGTCCGTATTCGGCATCCAAGGCCGGCTCGGACCATTTGGTGCGCGCCTACCACCACACCTACGGCATGCCGGTGCTGACCACCAATTGTTCGAACAACTACGGTCCCTATCATTTCCCGGAAAAGCTGATCCCGCTGATGATCACCAACGCGCTGGCCGGCAAAGCCTTGCCGGTGTATGGCGACGGCCAGCAAGTGCGTGACTGGCTGTACGTCGGCGATCACTGTGCCGCGATACGGCGCGTGCTGGAAGCCGGGCGTACCGGCGAGGTGTACAACGTCGGCGGCTGGAACGAGAAGGCCAACCTCGACGTCGTGCATACCTTGTGCGACTTGCTCGACGCCTTGTCGCCCCGCGCCGATGGCGGCAGCTATCGCACGCAAATCGCCTATGTCACCGACCGCCCCGGCCATGACCGCCGCTATGCGATCGATGCCCGGAAAATCGAGCGCGAACTCGGCTGGAAGCCGGCCGAGACCTTCGAGACCGGCCTGCGCAAGACCGTGCAGTGGTACCTGTCGCATCAGGAGTGGGTCGCCAACATCCAGTCGGGGGCTTACCTGAAGTGGATGGAGTCGAATTACGGGCAGCGGCTGGCGCAGTCGGCGCTCGCTTGAGGCCCTGAGCGCCTGGGCAGCAGGGGAAGCGAACTATAAAGGGATGCGCGACATGCCTCCGCCACTTGATCAACCAGCCATGGCCGGGTCCAGCCTATCCGGCCAATCCGGGATTGCCGGGGTTCAAGGGAGCCAGGAAATTCCCGGCCTTGCCCGCAATTGGTGTTTTTCAGCCAGCAAGATTGCGTTCTGGCGGCGGGTATTCGTGGTCGAGGGGATATTCTGGTACGGCTTGCCGGCGCCGGAATGGACCACAATCAAGCGCGTGAACGCGCGCGATAGCTGGGTGTTGTACTTCCTATATGCGCCGGATGGCAAGCTGATGCCGTACCACGCCTACGCGCTTTCGCGGCTGCGCGACCTTGGCGCCAACGTATTGGTCATCTGCGCCGCGCGCACGGCTTCCCTGGTTCCGCCTGAATTGGCGCGTTACGCCGATGCGCTGTACTGGAAGGCGCTGCATGGTTACGATTTTTCGGCCTATCGGATTGGGCTGATGGAAATTGCCCGGCGCTCCGCAGGTGCCGATGTCCTGCTGATGAATGACTCCGTTTTCGGGCCTTTTACCGACCCGATCCGGGCCTTGTCCGCTTGCGATTGGGACCTGGCGGGGTTCACCGCCTCCAGTGAGATCGAAAACCATATCCAATCCTATGCCTTCAGGATCCGCAATGTCGCGCCGGCGCGGATGCGCGCCCTCAGGGCGGTATTGTTTCCGGTGGCTTGCCTGGACCGCAAGGATGACGTGATCCTGATACAGGAAACCCGCATGGCGCGCATCGCTTCAGCCAGCATGAGCGTCGGTTCGCTCTGGTATGGCGCAAGCATGCAAGCGCAGAACCCCACTTTGTATCGGCCAGCCGAGCTGGTCAATGCCGGCTTCCCTTTCCTCAAGCGCTCCTTGTCGCGCATGAATCCGGCAAACAAATTGATGACCCATGCCTTGCTCGAACGCCACCACCATCCGCTGCCTGATTGAGCGTGATCGATTGCTGTCCTGTGGCGTCGCACGCGGCGCGTTTCCCCCTGCCAGGATCTGCGGCCTCTGCTGCTATAGTGCCTGATGCAATCACTGACCTTGCCCTGGTAGCCTGCATATTGCGCCGCCGTTCAGCTTGAAACTCCAATCTTTCCAGACATTGAATCGCTCCATGAAAATCCTCATCACCGGCGCCACCGGCCAGGTCGGCCACGAACTCCAGCGCACGCTGCAGGCCATGGGCGAAGTGATCGCAGTCGACCGCAGTCGTATGGACCTGTCCAACCTGCAGCAAGTACGCCACGTGATCCGCACGGTCCGCCCCGGCCTGATCGTCAATGCCGCCGCTTACACTGCAGTCGACCAGGCGCAAAGCGAGCCGGCGCTGGCCATGCAGCTCAATGCCCATGCACCGGCTGCGATGGCGGAAGAGGCAAAACGGCTGGACGCCGTGCTGATCCATTTTTCGACCGACTATGTTTTCGACGGCAGCAAGGCCGGCCACTATGAAGAAGACGACCCGACCAGTCCGGTCAATGTGTATGGCGAATCGAAGCGGCAAGGCGAACTGGCGATTGCGGCCACTGGCATACCGGCCCTGATTTTCCGCACCCAGTGGGTGTACGGCCTGCACGGCAAGAACTTCCTGCTGACGATGCTGCGGCTGGCCGCGCAGCGCACCGAACTGCGGGTGGTGGATGACCAGGTCGGCGCGCCCACCTGGGCCCGCACGCTGGCAGAAGCCACCGCCGAAGTTGTCCGGCTGGGGCAGGGCCAGGACTTGTCCTGGTGGCGCGAGCGCGCCGGCCTCTATCATCTGACGGCGCAAGGAGAAACCAGTTGGTGCGGCTTTGCCCGGCGCATCGTGGCGCTGTCGAATCTCGCCAGCAAGCCGAGCGTGGTCGGCATTCCGACCACCGACTACCCGACCCCGGCCAGGCGGCCGGCGAATTCCCGTTTGTCCTGCGAAAAATTCATCCGGACCTTTTGCGCCTTGCCGGACTGGGACGACGCGCTGGTGCGCTGCATGCGCGAACAGCCGGCAGTCGCCAGCCCGCCGGCCTGACCATTGCCGACGCCGTTGCTGTCAGCGATGCCGCCGCCACAGCGCGGTCATGCCTCCTGCTCACCTGCGCTCACTGAAATTAGGCTACATTGCCGGGTCATCATTGCATTTGCCCGCCTGAATGGATTGCCCGCCCGTGAAACCGACCCTGCGCGCCCCGCTGCGCACCGCCATTGCGGCTGTCGCCGCCGCGTTTGTCCTGCTGCCATCCACCAGCGCTGCGCAGTCGCCGCCAGAAGCCACGCTGGACGCGGTACAGGTTGATTCCAGCATCGATCGTCCGATTGGCATTGCCGAGTCGGCCAACCAGGGTACGGTGACTGCGCGCCAACTGGAAAACCGGCCGCGGGCGCGCACCGGCGACTTGCTTGAGGCGGTGCCTGGCGTGGTGGTCACCCAGCATTCGGGCGACGGCAAGGCCAACCAGTATTTTGCGCGTGGCTTCAATCTCGATCATGGCACCGACTTCCGCACCACCGTGCTCGGCATGCCGGTCAACATGCCCTCGCATGCGCATGGCCAGGGCTATTCCGACCTCAACTTCCTGATCCCCGAACTGATCAGCACGATCCAGTACAAGAAGGGCACGTACTTTGCCGAAGAAGGCAATTTTTCTGCGGTGGGCGCAGCGGCGTTCGATTATGTGCGCAGCCTTCCGCGCGGTCTGTTCAGCCTGGAACTGGGCAGCCACCGTTACCGGCGCGCGGTGCTGGCCAATTCGGGCAGCGCCGGCGCTGGCACCCTGTTATATGCGGTCGAAGCGGTCGGTAATGACGGGCCGTGGGAAGTGGCGGAAAACTACAAGCGCTTCAATGGCCTGCTGAGCTGGAACCTGCGTGCCGGCAATGACGAATTGCGTATCGCCGCAATGACGCTGCAGTCGAGCTGGCGCGCCACCGACCAGGTGCCGCAACGTGCACTGGTATCGGGCATCGTCGGCCGCTACGGCAGCCTCGACGCCAGCGATGGCGGCGACACCGCCCGCAGCAGCGTATCTGCCGACTGGCAGCGGCGCTATGCAAACGGTGCATTGCATGCCAATGCGTTCCTGGTGCGATCCAGGCTTAACCTGTTTTCCAACTTCACCCTGTTTGCCAAGGATCCGGTCAACGGCGACCAGTTCAATCAGGCCGAGCAGCGTTTGCTGGGTGGCGTGAACCTGGATCGCGCCTGGAACCACAAGCTGGGTCGTTTTGAATCCGAGACCACGGTGGGGCTGCAATTGCGGCAGGACCGCTTGTCGCCGGTCGGTCTTTACACCAGCGTGGCCCGGCAGCGCCTGGCCACCACGCGCGAGGATCGGGTGGTTGAATCGTCCGCCGGCCTGTTCGCGTCGAACACGACGCGCTGGACCCCGTGGTTGCGCACCGTGGCCGGCGTGCGCAACGACCGCGCCCGGTTTCGTGTCAACAGCAGCAATCCGGCCGATAGCGGCAGCGTTGATGACGCCATCAGCAGCCCAAAATTTTCCGCCATCTTCACGCCCGCCGAATGGGTGGAACTGTACCTGAACTGGGGCCGCGGATTCCATAGCAATGATGCACGCGGCATCAACAACGCGGTCAACCGGTCGACGCCGCTGGTGCCGGCGCGGGGCAGGGAGGCCGGCGTCCGGATCGATGGCCTGGTGCGCGGACTGCAAACCACGCTGGCGCTGTGGGAGCTGGACCTGGCATCCGAATTGGTGTTCGTCGGCGATGCGGGCACCACGCAAGCCAGCCGGCCCAGTCATCGGCGCGGCATCGAACTGAGCAATGTCTACCGCTTCGCCACTGGCTGGAGCGCGGACCTTGACCTGGCCTGGTCGCGCGCGCGCTTTACCGACGGCGCAGTGGCAGGACCGTACATTCCGGGCGCGGTGAATCGCACGGCCTCGCTGGGCATTACCGCTGAATCCGGCCGCTGGAGCGGCGGCATGCGCGTGCGGCATGTGGGCGGGCGCCCGCTGGTCGAGGACAACAGCGTGCGTTCGCCTTCGTCCACGCTGGTCAACGCCAAGTTCGGTTATGCACTGGCGCGTGACGTCAAGCTGACGCTGGAAGTGCTCAACCTGCTGAACCGCAAGGTCAGCGACATCGACTACTATTACGAGTCGCAGTTGCGCAATGAAGGCGCGCCTGTCGCCGACATCCATACCCATCCTGCTGAAATGCGGGCCTTGCGGGTTGGCATGAGCATGCGTTTTTAAGTGCTCGCCGTACCGAAACGGCGTTACTTGTGCGATTGATGTCCGTTATCGTTCGTTATTTCGCCAGCTCCTAACTTCCCTGTGCATTGGCTTCGCCACGCCCCAATCTCTGCGTGGTGCGTATTGTGACGCGCATGCCCGATACATCGGTTGTCACTTGACAACCGATAAATTCAAAGCTAATGTGGAGGCACTGTATGGCAAAACCCAGCCACCCCAAGAAAGAGATCGAGGAAACATTGAAGTTCGTGCAGATGCAGGGCTGGCGGGTGGTGCGTGGCGGCAGTCATGCATGGGGCAAGATTTATTGCCCCTATAACGATGATGCATGCCGCTGCGGGGAGTTTTGCATCACGAGCATCTGGAGTACGCCGAAAAGCGAAGGCAATCATGCAAAAGCGATCCGGCGGGTTGTCAGCAACTGCACCGTCCACGCCATGCGGCCAGCAGCGCCATCACCAAGCGGAGAGAACGATGGAATACACCTTCACCCTGAAGTACCGGCTCTCGGAGAATGATTGCGACCCCGACGTCCTGGTCGAGCGACTCGGCGCGCAGGGGTGTGACGACGCATTGATCGGCGTTGGCCAGCCTGGCCGGATCGCACTCGAATTCACGCGCGAAGGCGCTTCGGCCGCCGCAGCCCTGCAGAGCGCGCTGGCCGATGTCAGGGCCGCGATCCCGGATGCCAGCCTGATTGAAGTCGGTCCCGATTTTGTCGGACTGACCGATGTCGCCGAGTTGCTGGGCATGTCACGGCAAAACATGCGCAAGCTGATGACAAACCATGCCACCAGCTTTCCCGTGCCCGTCCATGAAGGCAGCACCACCTTATGGCATCTGGCCGACATGCTGGACTGGCTGCAGGCAAAGGGGACTTACCAGCTCGACCACGGCATGCTGGAACTCGCCAAGGTGACCCGGCAAATCAATGTGACCAAGGAATCACTGCGCCTGCCGTCGCCTCTCAAGCCCGCGATGCACCCGCTGGTAGCCTGACGCGCTGCCTGGGCAGCGGGCCGATCATCCGTGCCGCAAGCCTGGCTTTTCGATCGGCCGGATTTCTCCATTATGATGAGCAGTCCATCCTGCTCACCGCGCTTATCGCGCTCCTGATCCTTGGCAATATCCTCCCTTCACCTGTTCTGCCGCGTGATCGACAATTTCGGCGATATTGGCGTGTGCTGGCGGCTGGCCCGGCAACTGGCGGCTGAATACCAGCTTGCCGTCACGCTGTGGGTCGACGACCTGGCCAGTTTCCACCGGATTTGCCGGGCAATCGATCCGGCGCTGCCGCAGCAAGCGGCCGGCGCAGTGAGCGTACGCCACTGGAGCGACCCATTTCCCGACATCGCCGCGCAGCAGGTACCGGACCTGGTGATCGAAGGTTTCGGCTGCCGCTTGCCGGCCAGCTATCTCGATGCGATGGCCGCACGGGCGGTCAAGCCGGTCTGGATCAACCTCGAATACCTGAGTGCGGAGCCGTGGGTTGACGGCTGTCATCGCCTGCCATCGCCGCATCCGAGCTTGCCGCTGACCAAATATTTTTTCTTTCCCGGTTTCACCGCCGGCACCGGTGGGCTGCTGCGCGAACGCGAGCTCGATGCCATGCGCAGCGCTTTCGCTGCCGACCCCGGTGCGGTACCGGCGTTCCTGGCGCAACTCGGTGTGGCGCACGCCAGGCCCGATCGCATCCTGACCCTGTTTTGTTACCCGCAGGCGGGTGTTGCCGATTTTTTCTCGCTGTTGCAGGGCGAGGACGCCGACACGCTGTGCCTGGTGGCCGAAGGCGTCGCCAGTGAGGCGGTGCGCGCATTCATGGACGCACCGGCACAGGCGGGGGCGCGCCGGACGAAAGCAAACCTGACGCTGCAAGTGATTCCGTTCCTGGAGCAGCCCGATTACGACCGGCTGTTATGGTGTGCGGAAATGAACCTGGTCCGGGGCGAGGATTCTTTCGTGCGTGCGCTATGGGCCGAGCGGGCCTTGCTGTGGCAACTCTATCCGCAGGAGGAGCAGGCGCATTGCGTCAAGCTCGACGCTTTTTTGGCGCGCTACAACAAGGACTTGCCGCCCGGTCTGGCCACCGCGCTGGCCGGCGTGATGCGTGGCTGGAACGGCGCCGGCATCGAGCATGCCCCATGGCAGCAATTATGGACGCCGGCCGCGCAGCAGGCGCTGCGGCTGCATGCCCGGCGCTGGGCCGCACAGTTGCGGGAAAACGGCGACCTGGCCGCCAAGCTGATGCGATTCGCGCAGGAAAGCTGTTAAAATACAGGGCTTTACTGAATGCGCACCGTAAGGTGCATTCTCAAAACCGTCGGCCAAGTATCGACGGATTTCCACTCTTTATTGCAACCAATCCATACCAGTTATGAAAACCGCACAAGAAATCCGCGTGGGCAACGTCATCATGGTTTCTGACGCGCCAATGGTCATCGTCAGGACTGAGTTCGTCAAGTCGGGCCGCAATGCCTCCGTCGTCAAGATGAAAATGAAAAACCTGCTGTCCGGCCAAGGCCAGGAGAATGCCTATCGCAGCGACGACAAATTCGAAATGGTCGTGCTTGAGCGCAAGGAAGCCACTTTTTCCTATTTTGCCGATCCGCTGTACGTGTTGATGGACGCCGACTACAACCAGTATGAAGTCGAGAGCGAAAACATGGGCGACGCCATCAACTACCTGCAGGACGGCATGCAGTGTGAAGTCGTGTTCTATAACGAGAAAGCAATTTCCGTTGAACTGCCGACCACCGTCGTGCGCGAAGTCGTGTACACGGAACCGGCCGTCAAGGGCGATACCTCGGGCAAGGTGCTCAAGCCAGCCAAGATCGCCACCGGCTTTTCCGTTTCGGTACCCTTGTTCGTGGAGCAGGGCGACAAGATCGAAATCGACACCCGCACCGGCGAATACAAGTCGCGCAGCAAGTAAGCGGGCCGGCGCGTCGGCAAGCCTGATGGCAAGCCGGCACGCCAGTGCGCAAGCAGGAAGCAGCCGCTGTCGGCCGGATAATGACCGGACAGCTGCTCACTCATTGGCAGTCCGGCCTCCTGGCCCGGTAGCCATACCCCAGACCTTCCGCCCAATATAGCGTCGGTCTGTCAGTAATCCCCGGTTCCCTGCATCAAAATTCCTTTTCGTTGATGGCAAACGACGGACAGCCGTCGTTGTCCCAGCGCGCGCCGCACACTGTCCATTTGCATTTCTCCCGCTGCAACAGCCCGGCCATTTTTTCGCAGCGCTTGAATTCGATGCGGGTGACCGACGCGGGCGTCTTACCAGCGGCTGCGCTGACCGGCTTGATGGCGCCGTCGGTCGGACGCGGCACGGATCGCGCCGGAGGCGGGCTGCGGCGCAGCCGGTCGCGCGAACTCTCCGAATAGGCCTGGCTTTTCAGCCGGCCGATTTCATCGGACCTGACCCCCTTGCGCTTTGCCCGCAGTTCTCCCCGGATGGCTTGCGGCGCGGCGGCCGTGGCGCGTGTTGTTGCCTCCGGGGCTGCCTGGGCGATCCTGCGCACCGGGCCACTACTGCGCTTCTTCTTCGCCAGGGCAAGTGAACGCTGTTGGGTGGCGGCAGGTTGCTGGCGCTTGCGGACGTCGATCGTCGCCACCGAGGGCTGCGCTATCGGCGTGGATTGCGGCGGTGATGGGTCCGGCTCGGGTGTGGGTGGCGGCAGGGCGCCGGTGGCGGGCGTGGCACGGGTGCTGCTGCCGGTCGTGTTTTTGGTGTCATGCGTCTCTTGCGCGCTGTTCGTGGCAATGGCTGCCGGCCGTGATGCGATTGCCAACTGCTCGATCTGCGTCAGCCACAAGGCCATGCCCAAGCTCACGCTCAGTCCGGCGGCAAGCGCCAGCACGCTTGTGCTGGCGCGCACTGATCGCCCGTTGCCGTGATTCTTGTTGGTCGGGGTGGCAGGAGGGGTGCCGCGCCCGATTTGCGTCGCTTGCCTCGGTTGCGTCGATGGCGCGCTGGCATCGGGTGGCTTGGTCCGGCGCCAGACCGCTGCCGGGGGGCGCGGCGTAACCGGGACTCGCTCTTTGGCTTCATCAGGTTTGAGTACAGGCTGGCGCGGTGATGGTGAAGGCGGTGAAGGCGGTGATGGTGGGCGCAACGGGGCACGCGGCGCGGCCGCCGAGTCGGTTGCCAGCGGCGGTGTCGGCAGGCAAGCTGCCGGCAGTGGCGGCCCATTGCGGACGCGCAATTGCTGGCGCAGAAGAGCCGGGAATCGCCGCGCCCGGAAAGCGCTGGCATCGATTCGCCGGCCAGCAAGATCGGACATGCCACATTCCTCGCTGCCATGAAGTCAGCCACCAAGCATAGGGCATGGCACTTGGCTGGCTTTGACAAAGGCGGCAAACCAGCAGGAATGTTGATCCCGGTCGTGCGGATCGGCTGCTATTGCCGCGAATCCTCGCCAACAATCAATCGGCCGCCACGCGCAGCACCAGCTTGCCGAAATTGCGTCCTTCAAACAGCATCAGCAGTGCATCCGGGAAGTTGTCCAATCCGTCGACAATGTCCTCGCGCGTCTTGAAGCTGCCTTCCTGTATCCATTTGGCGATCACTTTTACTGCTTCCGGATAGCGTGGCGCATAGTCGAACACGACCATGCCTTCCATGCGCGCCCGATTGACCAGCAGCGACAGGTAGTTGGAAGGACCTTTCACCGGCGTGGTGTTGTTGTATTGCGAGATCGCGCCGCAGATGATGATGCGGGCCTTGAAATTGATGCGGGTCAGCACGGTATCGAGGATCTCGCCGCCGACATTGTCGAAATAAACATCGACGCCTTTTGGACAGTGCTTTTTCAGTTCATCGCGCAGGGAGGCGTTCTTGTAATCGATGCAGGCGTCAAAACCGAGTTCATTGACGACGAAGTCGCATTTTTCGCGGCCGCCTGCAATGCCCACTGCGCGGCATCCGAGATGGCGAGCGACCTGGCCCACGGTCTGTCCCACCGCGCCCGCGGCGCCGGAAACCAGCACCGTCTCGCCAGGTTGCGGGCGGCCGATTTCGGTCAGGCCGAAATACCCGGTCATGCCCGGCATGCCCAGCGCATTGAGCCAGGCCGGCAGCGGCGCAAGCTGCGGGTCGATGCGCGTGGCGCCGGCCAACTTGTCCGTGGCCTGGCCGCGCCAGTATTCCTGCACACCGGTCAGTGCCGATACCATGTCGCCCGGCGCAAACAGCGGCGACTTCGACGCGATCACGCGCCCGGCGCCACCGGCGCGCATGACCTCGCCCAATCCGACCGGGGGAATGTAGGACTTGCCTTCATTCATCCAGCCGCGCATGGCGGGGTCGAGCGAAAGATAGAGCACCTTGATCAGTATTTCGCCGTCGGCCAGTTCACCGACCGCCTCTTCGGTCCTGGACCAGTCGCCAGGGCGCGGCAGGCCGATCGGGCGCGCAAGCAGGCGAACCTGATGGTTGATGAGTGTGGGCTGCGACATTGCTGGTCTCCTTGACTGAGTTGCAATCGACTATAACAGAGCAGGGAAGGACATTTTTTGACGCAGATGGCTGCCATGAAGATGTAAAAAATTTTCTCAAACAAAGATTTCCATACGGAACTTACTTAAGGTTGACCCGTCTTACTCTTCAGGTCAGCGCATGTTGCCGGCCTGACACCGCCCCAATTCAGCCAGGAGATTTCATGCTTCGTTCGGAAACACTTTTTGGTAAGCGCGAGCCCGCTCCCGCCAATCCGCCCCTCGCCAACGCCACCCACACCAGCACGGCCAACGCCAGCGTCAAATCGTCGCTTGCCTCCGGCGTCAATGCCAGCCAACCCAGCGGGAAAGAACCGATGAACAATGCCGCGAGCACGAATGAAGTCGGAAGCAAACTGATTGTCGGCCCGAACATCAAGCTCAAGGGCGTCGAGATCACCGATTGCGACACCCTCGTGGTGGAGGGCAGGGTAGAGGCGACGATGGATTCGCGGGTGATCCAGATCGCTGAAAACGGCGCGTTCAAAGGCAATGCTGAAATCGACATTGCCGAGATTCGCGGCGAATTCGACGGCGAACTGACCGTGCGCCAGAAGCTGGTGATTTATGCGACCGGCAAAGTGTCGGGCAAGATCCGTTACGGCAAACTGGTGATCGAAGAAGGCGGCCAGATTACGGGCGATGTGCAAGTCAACAGCGGCGCATCGTCGGCCAGCAGCGCCACCACCGCCACTAGCGCCACCCAGCGTGCCCTGAACGCTGCCTGAGGCATTGGCAGTATTCCGTTCGTCGCCCGGTGCTCGCGCCGGGCGCTGCAGCGCCGCCTGGCCCGATAAACGGGCGGCGGCGTTTTTTTTGCTGCACCATGCGTGCGGCGCATGAACCCGTTGCAAACAGCAGATCGTAAACAGGTCCGGCCAAATCGCGGTGCCTGCCGGCATGCGACAATACGCACTTTGCCTGCCCACACCAATTGATATGACGCATCCGGAATACATCCTTACCCTTTCCTGCCTCGACCAGCGCGGCATCGTGCACCGGGTTTCCGGCCTGCTGGCCGACAGCGGCTGCAACATCATTGACTCCGCCCAATTCGGCGACGCCCAGTCGAAGCTGTTTTTCATGCGGGTGCATTTCGCTGCCGAGGACGGCGCGTTCTCCGAGGCCCAGTTGCGCGAGCGCTTTACGCAAGTGGGCGCCGGACTGCAGATGGACTGGGCGCTGCACGATGCGCGCGCCAAGCCGCGGCTGATGATCCTGGTATCGAAAATCGGCCACTGCCTGAACGACTTGCTGTTCCGTTACAAGAGCGGTTTGCTGCCGGTCGAGATCACGGCGATTGTTTCCAATCATCCGGATTTCTACCAGCTTGCCGCCAGCTACAACATTCCGTTCCATCACCTGCCCCTGGCCACCGGTGCCTCGATGCAGGCCAAGCGTGCGCAGGAACAGCGCATCATCGACATTGCCCAGGAAAACAAGGTCGACCTGCTGGTGCTGGCGCGCTACATGCAAATCCTGTCGCCTGAAATGTGCGATGCGCTCAAGGGCCGGGCGATCAATATCCATCACTCCTTCCTGCCCAGCTTCAAGGGCGCCAAGCCTTATTACCAGGCACACGACCGCGGCGTAAAGCTGATTGGCGCCACTGCGCATTTCGTCACCGGCGACCTGGATGAAGGCCCGATCATCGAGCAGGGCGTCGAACGGGTCGATCATGCAATGGGGCCCGACACCCTGACTGCAATTGGCCGCGATGTGGAGTGCGTGGTGCTGGCGCGCGCGGTGAAGTGGTTTGTCGAGCACCGGATATTGCTCAACGGTCACAAGACCGTCATTTTCAACTAGTCCCTGTCCGGCCCGGCCGCTCCCGGCCGGCGCGCATGCCCCGTCAGCGGGCATGCGCATTGCCTGACAGTGTTTGCCACCGTGCCTGGCCGCTCCGGCCCTGTTTTGCGCTGTCCTTGCTCCTGCCCGCAGCCCCACCCCCACCCGCTTTTCCGCCATCCCCTGTTGCCTTGCATCTCCACATCCGTTGATTCACCCGTTGCCGCTGCGTGCACTCGCGTGACCAATCTCAACACATGCCACATGACCACAAGTAGAGTTTCAGGCAGTGGCAGCAAGCACAACATCGCCAGCCTGGCGCAAGCGCCTGTGGAATTTTCCGCAGGTGCACAGTGGATCAACATTCGGGTGAGCTCATGGATCGGATCAGGAAACAGAGGTTATTGAAATGGAGCGTAATGCTGCTGGCGCCAGTAATGAGCGCCTGCATCAGTTCGCCAGGGATGCCGAAAATGTCGTCCGGCTACAGCAGCAGCGCGGACAATGCCGGCGCCGGGACCGACGCCGCGGTGCCGACCCTGATCAAGCAGATCACGCCAACGCTGGTCAAGTCGGAACGATCGCGGCGTGACCAGCAGCGTTCGCAAGACTTGAGTTCGCTGCTCGGCAAGCCGGGGGCCTATTCGATCGAACCGGGCGACATACTTTCCATCGTCGTCTGGGATCATCCCGAACTCAACGTTGGCGCAGCAATCGTACCGGCCGGCGCCGGTGCGGACCAGGCACCGGGCGCAACACCGGTGGCCGGCTTCATTGTCGACCATCAGGGCGCGATCCAGTTTCCGTATGCCGGCGTGATCAAGGTCAGCGGCATGACGCAGGAGCAGGCGCGCCACCTGCTGGCCGAGCGGCTGTCGAAATACATCCGCAATCCGAACGTGACCCTGCGCGTGCAGTCCTATCGCAGCAAGCGGGTGTATGTGGACGGCGAAGTCAAGGCGCCCGGCTTGCAGGCGATCAACGACATTCCGATGACGCTGATGGAGGCGATCAACCGTTCCGGCGGCTTTCTCCCGGCGGCAGACCAGAGCCAGATCCACCTGACGCGGGGCGGTGAAACCTTCCACATCAATTTGCCGCAGCTGGTGCAAAAAGGCATGAACCCGAACAACATCATGCTGGCCAATGGCGACGTGGTGCGCGTCGTCTCGCGCGACTCCAGCAAGGTATTTGTTTCCGGCGAAGTGATCCAGCCGCGGGCGCTGCCAATGATCAACGGCCGCCTGACGCTCAACGAAGCGCTCGGCGAGTCGGGCGGCATCAACCCGCTTTCGGGCGACGCCAAGCAGATCTACGTGGTGCGCAAGTCGGCCACCGAACCCGTGGTCTACCAGCTCAATGCGGAGGAAAACGGTGCGTTGGCGCTGGCTGAAAGTTTCGAGCTTGAGCCCAAGGACATCGTGTATGTCGCGGCCACCGCGCTGACCAACTGGCACCGCACCATCAGCCAGATATTGCCAGGCGCACTGTCGGCTGCCGTGGGCGCCGCCAAACCGCCTACCGGGTATTGATGTGATCGGCAACGTGCTGTTCGTTTGCATCGGCAACATTTGCCGCAGTCCGATGGCGGAGGGCCTTTTTGCACGGGCCCTGCCGGGCCGGATGGTGTGCTCGGCAGGCTTGCATGCGCTGGTGGGCGAAGCCGCCGATGCCTGTGCCATTGACCTGATGCGGCAGCGGGGCATCGACATTGGCGGACACCGAGCGCAGCAACTGGCCAGCTGGATGGTGCGCGAAGCAGACCTGATCGTGACCATGGACGGCGAGCAAAAGCGGTATATCGAGAGCACCTGGGTGGCAGCGCAAGGCAAGGTGCGGCGCCTGCGCGAAGCGGCGCCGGCGCGCCCTGCAAGCGGCAGCGACATTGCCGGCAGCACAGGCGGCACGCGGGATACCGGCATCGACATACCAGATCCCTATCGTCAGGGGCGACCGGCGTTCGTCCATGCTTGCGGATTGATCGAGGACGGCATCGACGAACTGGTCGGCTGGATTGCGGCCCGCGAAGCCGCTTCAATCGCCGTACCGGCCAGCAGCCGGGAATCGCCAGCCCGTCACGCGCTGCGGCCATGACAGGCATTGAGTTTCACCCTGCGGCAGCGGACCAGGCCAAGCGCCGTTGCATCTTCACCAATCAGCCAGGCAGATAAAATCATGATGAATCAAATTGTTCCGCACAATGCGCCGATCTACCTGCAAGCGCCAGTCCAGCAACCGATCCTGGCTGATGACCATGAGGTCGAGCTGTCGAGCTACCTGAACCTGCTGTACGACAATCGCTGGCTGATTGCCACGGTGACGCTGGTGGTCGGGCTGCTGGGCGCGATCTATGCCTTCACGGCGCGGCCGGTGTACCAGTCCAACATGATGATCCACGTCGAGGAGCAGACGCAGCGCGAGGCGAAGAATATCCTTGGCGAAATGGGCTCGCTGTTTGACGTCAAGCAGGCGGCCACCGCCGAAATGGAGCTGGTCAAGTCGCGGCTGGTGGTGTCGCAGGCAATCGACAACCTGAAGCTGTACCTGGAAGCGGGGCCGAAATATTTTCCCGGCATCGGCAAGTGGATTGCCGGACAAAACCAGCAGAGCCTGACGCCGCCTGCACTGGCGCGCTGGGGCGGTTATGCATGGGGCGCGGAAAAAATCGATGTCACCGCATTCAATGTGCCCGATGCGCTGCTGAACCGCGAGTTCGTGCTGCACGCCGAGGGCGGCGGACAATTCAGCGTGAGCGAGACGGAAAGCGGCATCAGCTTCCCCGGCACGGCCGGCAAGCCCTCCACCATCGAGACGGCAATGGGCCCGGTCGAGATCCATGTTGCTGCGCTCAATGCCAATCCAGGCGCGGATTTCATCCTGCGCCGCAGCTCACGGCTGGCCGCGATCCAGACCGTACAGAACAACCTGACCGTGGCCGAACAGGGCAAGCAGTCGGGCGTCATCGACGTCACGCTCAAGGGCAGCGATCCGCAATGGGTGTATGGCGTGCTGAGCGCCATTACCAATGAATATGTACGCCAGAACGGCAGCCGCAAGACGGAAGAGGCAGACAAGTCGCTGTCCTATATCAACAAGCAGATGCCGGAACTGAAGACGCAGCTGGAGCAGGCAGAGGCGCGCTACAACAGCTTCCGCAACCAGAACGGCACGGTCGACCTGGGCGAAGAGGCGCGACTGTCGCTACAACAGTCCTCGGCCGCCAAGGGCAAGCGGCTGGAGCTTGAGCAAAAGCGCACCGAGCTGCTGGCCAAATACACCAGCGCCCATCCGGTCGTGCAGGGCGTGGATGCCCAGATCCGCGAGATCAACGGCGAAATCCGCAGCATGAATGATTTCATCAAGAAGCTGCCCGCAATCGAGCAGGAAGCGGTTCGCCTGCAGCGCGACGTCAAGGTCAACACCGACCTGTACACAGCCTTGCTCAACACCGCCCAGCAACTCAAGCTGATCACGGTCGGCAAGATGAGCAATGTGCGGCTGGTCGATGCGCCGATGCTGCCCGAAAAGCCGGTATCGCCGAACCGCCCGAAAGTCATTGCCATTGCGCTGTTCCTCGGACTGTTCCTGGGCATCGTGGTGGCATTCATCAAGAAGGCGCTGCATGCCGGTATCGACGACCCGATCGAAATCGAGAAAATGCTGGGCGTGCCGGTCTACGCGTCCATACCGCACAGCAAAATGCAGAAGGAACTGTTCGACCAGGTCAGTCGCAAATCGCCCAAGCTGCCGCTGCTGGCCAAGATATCGTCGATGGATGTGGCGGTCGAAGCCTTGCGCAATTTCCGAACCGCCTTGCAGTTCTCCATGACGCATTCGAAAAACAATATCGTGATGATGACCGGGCCCACCGCCGGCATGGGCAAGTCCTTCGTGTCGGCCAATATGGCGGCGGTGATGGCCTCATCCGGCAAGCGCGTTCTGCTGGTCGATGCCGACTTCCGCAATGGTCATTTGCACCGCTACTTCGACCTCGGACGGCAGGACGGACTGGCCGATGCGATTGCCGGTACGCGCCGCCTGGAGCAGGTGATCCATCGCAGCGTGATCGACAATGTCGACTTCATTGCCACCGGTGCGTTGCCATCCAACCCCTCCGAACTGCTGATGCGGCCAAGCCTGGGCACGCTGCTGGAAAAACTGTCCGGCATGTATGACGTGGTGTTAATTGACTGCACGCCGATCCTGGCTGTTTCCGATACCCTGATCGTCGGCCAGCATGCCGGCGCCATTTACATACTGACCCGCGCCGGCATTACCACTGCAGGCGAAATCGCCGAATCCTTAAAGCGCCTGTCGCAGGCGGGCCTGTCGGCAAAAGGGGTGTTGTTCAACGATATCAACGTGCGTCCGGGGCGCTACGGCTACGGATACAAATACGGCAAATATCGCCAGGTGCAGTATTCATTCGGCTCGCAGCAGCCATTGATTGAAGCGTCGCCCGACGTGCGCTGACAAGCCTGCGCTGGTCAAGCCCTGCGTTCATGGTCCTGCCTTGATGAGTGCCCCGGTATTGCCGGGGCATTTTTGTCTCACGATCGCACGCACGGGCCGTCCATTGTGTGGCGTCAAGCGCCGCCGCCGAGCGGGAATCAATAATTACAAGATAAAGACTCCTGGGGAAATGCATGAAGCGCTGGACGCCGCCTGCTGTGCACCGCCACCAATCTGGCGGCGTGACGGCAGAGCCTGAACGAATGGCGTGGCATTGCTGCAGTGAGCTGGTCACCGTGACTTGTCATGAAAAGTGCATCCCCGAATTCGTCGAACACGATATCGCCGAGTTATACGGCAGCCTGTATTCATCGATTCCGATGTTGCGCGCCTACGATTCGCTGCGCGAGCCAGTCAATACCTGCGTGATGCATCACAACGGCAGGCTCGTCGCCATTTTCCTGGTACGGGTCCGCGCCGGCATATTGAACGTCATCAACGAGGGCATGCCCTTGAGCGACGAGCAGGTGCATCTGTTCAGCGACTATGCCTTCGCCCGCCATCCGGATGTCGGCGTCATCCGCTTCCATAGCGTGCACCTGGAAAACAGTATTGCAATCGCGCGGCCTCACCAGCGCTATCGCTGCAGCGAAAACATCGTGATCTCGCTGCCCGCCAGCGTGCCGGCGTATCACGCCAGCCTGGGCAAGAATACGCGCCGCAACTTGAAGCGCTATGGTGAGCGGCTGGTGCGCGATTTCCCGAGTTACCAATATGAAGTGCTGGATGGCAGCGAGGTCGACGAGCAAGACGTGAGGGCGATCATCAGCTTGAACATCGCGCGCATGGCAAGCAAGAGCAAGGTATCGGCGTATGACCATGCAGAAACCGAGCGCCTGGTCGGACTGGTCCGACGATGCGGACTGGTCGGCATTGCCCGCATCAGCGGGCGCGTGTGCGCAGGCGCGCTGAGCTTTCGCAGCGGCGACAATTTCACGCTGTCGGTACTGGCCCATGACATGGCCTATAACGACTATTCGCTGGGCATCTTGTGCGCGTACCACATCATTTGCGATTGCATCGATCGCGGCGCCAGCGAATTCCACTTCCTGTGGGGGCGCTATGACTACAAATTCCAGTTGCTGGGGAAAGAGCGTCCGCTGGAAAACCTGTCGATCTATCGGTCCGGATTCAAGCTCATCTCCCACGCTGACCTGTTCGTGCGCAACCAGATCGATGCCTTGGGCAATCGCATCGCAGAGCGCCTGCATGCGATCGGCAAGCAAAGGTCCGCGCCCGCCAGGTTGGCGCTGCGGGTACTGAGCTCACTGCGCTCGGCCAAGCGCGCCATCAATGGCCAGGCACGATGAGCCAGGCAGTTGATGGCTGGGCCGCATAAGCGCATTTTGTTGCGCAGACGCAGTAATCGTCCTGCACAGCGGAATATATTGGCATTGCTGTAGCTGCATGACCTGTCGCCCGCCTGAGGAAAAAAATAGCCATGTTCATCGATACGCGCCGCCTCGAAAACGGAACCCATGTGACTGCCGCCGTGTGTATCGTCGGGGGGGGCGTCGCCGGCATTACGCTGGCCAGGGAACTCAATCGGGAGGGGATTGATACGGTACTGCTGGAAAGCGGCGGATTCGAGCCCGATGCCGCCACCCGCGACCTGTATCGCGGCGAGGCCGTCGGCATTCCCTACACATTCGCAGATGGATGCCGCGGCCGCTTCTTCGGCGGCAGCAGCAATTGCTGGGGTGGCTGGTGCCGGCCGCTTGATCCCTGGGATTTCGAGAAGCGCGAATGGATACCCAACAGCGGCTGGCCGTTCGGGCTCGACCTGCTGCGCCCCTACTATGAGCGCACCCATGCGCTGCTCAAGCTCGGTCCGCCCAACTTTGAGCCGGCATGGTGGGAGGGCGCGATCAACCGTTCCGACGTGCGCCGTTTTCCGCTGGTAACCGGCATGGTGCGAGACACCATCTCGCAATTCAGCCCGCCGGCGCGATTTGGCAAGCTGTATCGGGACGAACTGCGGCGCTCGCGCCATGTGCGGGTCTACCTGCATGCCAATGCGCTGAACATTGCAACAGAATCCAGCGCCCGGCACGTCACCCATATCGACGTTGCCACGCTGGCCGGACCCAGGCTGACAGTGTCGGCCAAGCTGTATGTGCTGGCCACGGGCGGCATTGAGAATGCGCGCCTGCTGCTGGCATCCAACCGGGTGCAGAAAGATGGCCTGGGCAATGACAATGACCTGGTCGGGCGGTATTTCATGGACCATCCGCGACTGCAATCGGGCTCCGTGCATTTCAGTCGTAATTGGTCGCGCAACAAACTGTACGACATCAAGTATCACTACATGAACAGCGCCGTGGCGTCCGGCGGCACGCATATCGCATCGCAGTTGGCCCTCTGCGCAGACGTGCTGCAGCGTGAGCGCCTGCTCAATGCACGGGTCTGGTTTTCTTCCATCTTCCCCGGCGAAGGCAGCGCCGGCGCGCAGGCGCTGTTTCGCTGCAAGCAGGCATTGCTGGCGAAGGAGCAGGCCGGCTGGCGGCTGCGCGATGACCTGATGACCATGGCTGCGCACCCGATCGATACGGTCGGCTACGGATTCACCCGATTGTTCCAGCCGCGTTCGCTGATCCGCGGCGTGCGCTTCCAGATCATCGTCGAGCCACTGCCCGATCGCGACAGCCGGATCACGCTGTCGCCCACGCAAACCGACAGCCTGGGCATGCGCCGTGTGTGCGTGGACTGGCGGCTCGGACAGCAGGTGCGGCATACGTTCGATCGCACCTTGGCCATCGTCGCCGATGAGTTGCGGCGCAGCGGCGTCGCCGCCGTCGAGCTCGATGAACCGATCGAGGGCGGTGCATGGCCGTCGAGCTTCGAAAAGGAAGGCACCTGGCATCACATGGGCACTACGCGCATGCACGAGTCGCCCCTGCAAGGTGTGGTGGACGCCGACTGCAAGGTACATGGCGTGGAGAATCTTTATATCGCCGGCAGTTCGGTGTTTCCTACCGCCGGCGCCAACTTCCCCACCATCACGATTGCAGCACTGGCATTGCGGCTGAGTGAACACATGATGCACAAGCTTGCTCTTGCCAGTGATTCATCGACCAAAATTTCAGGCGCCGATACCAGCGACGACGGCTTGCTGGTCGCCGCCAAAACGGTATTTGGCATGCCCGCACAGGGCGGCCGGGCGCTGCGATGACAGCATGACGGCACTGGGCTGATCCCGGGCTGGGCGACCCGACGCAGCCAAAATTGAGCAGGTGAAAAAGACGGGACCGGCGAATTGCCGGTCCCGTCTTTTTTTGTCCTGACAACTTGCTTGCTGTTGCGGCATGTCATCCCGGCATGTCATCGCGACACATCCCGTTTCTTCAAATATTGCATCCCCGGAAATTCCGGCTGCATGCCTGAATGAATTGTTTTTCCTCATGGAACTATTTCGCTGCGGCAATGCTCATAGGGATGACCTTGCACAGGGTTGACCACTATCAACACAGCGTATTTCCAGAGAGGAACAGATGTTCAATCAGACCCAAAAGTTGCCAGCACTGCGCGCCGTATCCTGCGCGGCCATGACCATGATCCTGCTCGCCTCCTGCGGCGGTGGTGGAAGCGAGACCGGCAGCGATGTGGCGGCGTCGGCATTGGCCTCCGAGAGCAACATCGAGACCAAGAAAAAATCAACAACAACCACCACGCCGCCAGCGGATACAACGACGCCGCCAGCGGACACCACCACGCCACCAGCGGACACCACCACGCCGCCAGCAACGACCACGCCACCACCCGTCACCACGACGCCAGTGGTCAGTGATCCGGCTCCGTATGGACAGACTGCCACTGCCTATACCTTGTCGTTTGCAGACGAGTTCACCAGTGGCCTGAACAGCAACTTGTGGAATGATCACATCTGGTACGAGTCATCCAATGCAACCAAGAACTACACCGTGGAAAATGGCGCGCTGAAGATCTGGCCACAACGCGATGCCAGCGGCAACTTCTTCAACCGCACCATCGACACCGATGGCAAGTATTACCAGACCTACGGCTACTTTGAGATCGAAGCCAAGCTGCCGATCGGCAAGGGCACCTGGCCTGCATTCTGGCTGTTCAACCACATCGATTCGCGGCGTCCGGAAATCGACATCATGGAAGCATATGCCGGTGGCGGCCCGAACAGCGGCTGGTCTGACGCCAACCTGCATCCGACTGCCTATGGCGCGACGATCTGGCTGGACGCGTCGGTCAACGGCGGCTACAAAATGATCCAGACACCGGATTTGTCGGCCGGCTTTCACAAGTACGGACTGAAGTGGGAAGCCAACAAGCAGACCTTCTATTTCGACGGCAAGGAAGTCTTTTCTGCCAACGTGACCATGGGCGACCCGATGTACCTGATGCTCGACCTCTGGTACGGCAGCGCCAGCGGACAGCCTGACAGCACCACGCCGACTGGCAAGACCAATTCGTATGAGGTCAATTACGTTCGTGCCTGGAAGTTCAAGTAAGCCAGTGGTCGTGCGTAGTCAGTAGATCGCGTTGCGACTGGGTGTTGATGCTGGCCGCAACGCTTGGCTTGTACAAAGAAAGGCGGCGCCGCGTGCGCCGCTTTTCCATGGCGCATAGGACTCGTACCGTTGCTTGCCATTCGCTCATCGTCAGTGCGGTCGGAAGCCGGATATTGTCCCCGGCTGTATTGCCTGGGCCTTAAACATATTTGGAAAAATTTCGGGGGTCGAAGCAGTATTTCGCGGTACGTCAACAACGGTTGCCCCGGCTTTCATCCGGGGCGTGTTGGCGGAGATCAAGGCGGTCTTGCACAAGCCTGCCTTCACACGAAAGGAGGTGAAAGTTCCGGAAACCCACTCGTTGTGATGTTTGAAAACTACTCCCTGACTTTTGGATTCGGGAAGCGATGCGGCTCCCGAATCCGTTTTTTTGTTCTGCCAGCATGAAACAGGTGCATTCAATTTCTGCTGTCCAGATTTTCAGCCTAGATTTTCTGGACGAAGTATGGATATGAGAAGCCAGGCCATGCTGTGCTGTTGCATGTCAGCGACATTGCACGCCTGAATTGCTTGCCGCTGGCATGGCTTTCTGGCAGACAGCGAAAAAAATCCCGTTTTTTTTGCCCTGGCACCACCGGTGACTCGCAGTCCTTGTCCTTGCGGCAGCTACGATTCGCAAGCCATTGAAACCCAAGGGAAAAATTCCTTGCTTGTGGTCAATTGAGCAGCGCAAACACCATTTTCCTTGCGACAAGATTCGATGTCGCAACGGCAATCTCTTTCTGTGGCCCCTCTTTTCCGGCCGGAACTAATGCTGGCGGGAATGCCTCAGAGCAGCACCTTTACATGAATTGACGCTGATCAATTCTGTAACAACACAGAGAAAGAGAGAACACATGACAAATGCATCCAACACCCTCCGCATCCTTCGCGCCGCCAGTGCTGCTGCCGCTGCCACCGTTATTCTCGCTGCCTGTGGCGGTGGTGGCGGTGAGGCTGGCGCGCCGGGTTCCGAAGGCGCCTACGCCAGTACCTCAGGCATGGCCAGTGGAAGCACGGCCAGTGACGGCCCGGCCGGCCAGGACGCAGCAAGCTACTCGCTGACTTTCAACGATGACTTCGATGGATTCAACGCCAGCGTATGGAATGACAAGATATGGTACGAGGCAGCGCCCGGCACCAAGAACTATGAGGTGGAAGACGGCAAGCTGAAGATATGGCCAGAGCGTGATGCCAGCGGCAATTTCTTCAACCGCACCATCGATACCGACGGCAAGTACTACCAGACTTATGGCTACTTCGAAGTCGAAGCCAAGCTGCCGGTCGGCAAAGGTACCTGGCCCGCATTCTGGCTGTTCAATCACATCGACAATCGACGTCCCGAGATTGACGTCATGGAAGCCTATGCCGGCGGTGGCCCGGACAGTGGCTGGTCGGACGGCAACCTGCATCCGACTGCCTATGGCGCAACGATCTGGCTGGACCAGAGCGTGAACGGCGGCTTCAAGATGGTACAGACGCCGGATTTGTCGGCCGGATTCCACAAGTACGGACTGAAGTGGGAAGCCAACAAGCAGACCTTCTACTTTGACGGCAAGGAAGTGTTCTCGGCGGATGTCTCGATGGGCGATCCGATGTACCTGATGCTCGACCTCTGGTACGGCAGCGCCAGCGGCCAGCCTGACGGCACAACGCCAACCGGCAAGGGAAATTCCTACGAAGTGAATTACGTGCGGGCCTGGCAGTTCAAGTAATGCGCTAAGGCCGTCATGCAGCAAGCCGCGCTCGCGCGGGATCCGAAGGCCAGCGATTTTTCGCTGGCCTTCTTGCGTGCCGCTGCTGCAATGGTCATGGCCGGTACCCAGGCGCGGCAACGAGCATCACGTTCAGAGCAGGGCGGTGCGGAAGCGCAGCGAACCCACCAGCCGCCAGAAAACCGCTGCCGGCGGTATCAGTGCCGAGGTGACCACCATTTCTGCGATATGCGAAGGCGTGCGGACCGTGTCTTTCAGCCGCGCCAGGCAAATGCGGGCCGATAGCGACAGCCAGGTCAGGCCGGCAATCGCCGCGACACCGGCACTGCCGGCAAGCAGCGCGCCGCCGCCGACCAGCATGCTCAGTACGATCAGGTAATAGTCCCAGCGCGACTGGCCACGGATCTTTTGGCGGTAAAGCGCCGGATGCTTCTTGTAGAGCAGCGCATCGGACAGGATTTTCTTTTGCTGCTGCACGCTGATTCCCCAACTCGCGGCACGGATCGGGTGCACCACCACCGCCGCCGGCGCATGCACAATGCGGCCGTCCCGGGCGAGCAGCCGGAAATACAGGTCGGCGTCTTCGCCCCATGCGTGGCGGAAGCGCTCGTCGAACCCGCCGACTTCTTCCAGCACGTAGCGCGGACAAAAACAATTGGCAGTGGCGAACTCGGCCGTCTCCCGTCCCTTGGCGTCGCGCTGGTAGTCGGTTGGCGTGCCTTCCAGCGGCATCACGATGCGGCCCCGGACTGCCAGCACATTGTCATCGAATGCGCGCATGCCGGCCAGTAGCCAGTCCGGCTGCGGAATCGCGTCGTCATCGGTGAAGGCAATGATGCTGCCGCGCGCCGCCTTCCAGCCGCAATTGCGCGCCGCCGCCGGTCCGTGCGGGCCGGGATTGGCAATGTAATGGATGCGCGGCCCGACAGTGCGCAGGCGCGCCGACCAGTTCGCCACTACCTCCCGGGTTGCCACGCAGGGCCGATCGTCCACCACAATGATTTCATAGCGGGACGGCGGGAAGTGCTGCGCGCCGAGCGCTGCCAGGCATCGATCGAGCAACTGCGGCCGGGCGCAGGTAGGCACCACGACCGTGACCGGAATCATCGCCTCGGCGGCAAGCACGCTGTCCCCGGTCTCCATCCGGCGCTGTGCGGCCGATGTCGCCGAACGCTGGTGTTTGCGCTCATGCGACTCCTGGTACTCGCGCAAGTCATGCAAATCACGCAAATCACGCAAATCACACAATTCATGGAAGGCGGACGGCCTGCCCAACTGCCGCAGGCGGCGCTGCCGTTCGATCGGAATGACTTGTCCCATAGGATTTGCTGCCGCTGTGTTGCCTGCGCGCGCTGGCGTCGAAGCCTGATGCCTGGCGCTGATACCGGACACCGGCATTTTCTGCGCCGATGCAAACGTACAGTCATGACAGACAGGCTGTAGCCGGCCGTGTTCCGGGTAATCGTGCCGCGCGTGCGGGAGATCAATCCGTGGCGGGACCGGTGCGTGGACGAAGCGCCGCGCCGGCCCGCCAGTGCGGTCCGCTGGTGTTTCTTGCAGGACCGCTCACTGTCTTTTGCGCCTGGCTTTATCTCCTGCGCTGCGATTCCCGCCGTTCTTCTGCGCAGCGTCGTCATCGGCAAGAAACTTTGGCTTGCCCGCGCGCTCAATATCACTGAGGTGTGGTGTGCACCCGGAGCCTGCATCATCAAAGGAGTTCATCATGGCAAGAGTCGAACAATCGATCGACGTCAACGTACCGCTGTCGGCCGCCTACAATCAATGGACCCAGTTCGAAGACTTTCCGCGCTTTATGGATGGCGTGCGGGAGGTGCGGCAACTCGACGACGCACACCTGCACTGGCGCGCGCAGCGCCACGGACGCGAAGTGGAGTGGGATTCCGAGATCACGCAACAGGTACCCGACCAGCGCATCGAATGGCGCGATGTCAGCCAGCCCCATCATAGTGGCAGCATCATCTTCCAGCCGCTGGGTAGCGACCGCGCGCGGGTCAGGATGACGATGGAGTTTGAACCGGCGGCCAGCGGACAGGGCTCGGACCCGCAGGAAATCGCCACCCGGGTCGGACAGGATCTGGAACGTTTCAAGCGACTGATCGAAGCTCGCGGGCACGAGTCGGGCGCCTGGCGCGGCGAGATACATCAATCGCGCAGCACGCCCGAATCGGCCTTGCACGAGCAAACAGAAGACGACCAGCGAACCATCGGCCAGACCGCCAGTGAGCGTCAGCAAGGCGGATCCGCCACTCACCCGTCGGGACGCTGGGAATCATGGACCGACGAGAGCGCCTTCGGCGGCACACCCGGCCGCCCGCCGGACGCCGCCGCATCGGCTTCCGGGCCGCGCCAGGCGCAGACGGAGCAGCCGGGCGGCATGGGCGCCGGTGCTGCCGGTGCATCTGCCGGCCTTGGCGGCGCACAGGCATGGCTGCGCAATCAGTTCCCGCGACTGGAAGAGCCGATCGGCATGATGCGCCGCATGTCCGAAGAAATGGACCAGTTGTTCGAGCGCTTCATCGGCCGCCCGATCGCGTCGCGTTTTGGGCAGGGGCAGGGCGGGGTGGCCGGCAAGTGGATGCCGCAAGTGGAAGTCGTGCAGCAAGACGACGCGCTGCTGGTCAGCGCCGATTTGCCCGGCATCAGGCGCGAGGACATCAGTATCGAGGTACTGCACGACCGGCTCACGATCGAGGGCGAACGGCGCGAACAGGTGGCGCAGCCGAAAACGGGCGAAGGCTACCGGCGCTCCGAGCGCTGTTACGGCCGTTTCTACCGGATGATTCCGCTGCCACACGGTGTCGACCCCGACCATGCCCGCGCCAGCTTGCAGGACGGCGTGCTGGAGGTGCGCATACCGATGCCGGCTGCTGCGCGCCAGCCACATCGGGTTGATATCGGCTAACGGTATTGAGCAGGTGCGCGCCTGGTCTTGCTTGTTCCGCTATGCGGCCGTGCCGATCACCGGCACAGGTTGCGGGGCGTGCGGGCAGGTCTTGATGGTTTGCCAATGCCGGAGGTCAGCATGAACAGGCAGTCGATCGGTGTCGCATGCCTGGCCGGCATGTTGCTGTTGGCCGGGTGTGACAGCAAGTCCCCTGAACGGCCGGGCAATCCGTTGCCGCCGCAAAAGCCGCCTGCGCCCAAGCTCGGTGGGGGAGCGCCGCAGCTGGCGCAGGGGATATCGCCAGGTGGGACCATCATCCATCGCCACACGCTGGCTGGCAACGGCAGCCAGTGCTAGCGTGCCCGTGTCAAGGGCCCGGATGCAAGAGCGCCGCCAGTGTCTGCACCAACGCGCCGCGCACCGCAACATCGGCGAGGGCATCGTGCCGCACTTCCAGCTCGATCCCGGCATAGCGCGGATCGGGAAAGCGCCCGCGCAGCGTCGTGATCAAGCCGTCATCCACGCCCAGGTAGGGATAATTCAGACGCACCGTCAGTGCCGGCATCCGCTGCGCCAGTGACTGTTGCCATGTCCGGCACGCGATCAACTCGGTGTGGCGCACCGGATCGAACAGCAGGCCGACCTCGGCCGTCCTTTGCCGGCCGTCGATTTCCCTGGCAAAGCTGTGACAGGACAAATGCAGCACATGCCGGCCGCCCCCGATGGCCGCTGCAATCGAGTGTTCGACCGCTGCCCGGTACGGGTGGTAATAGCGATCCAGGATATCGTCCTGGACCGCAGGGTCGAGTGCAGCCGTGATCGGCGAGAAGTGCCCGGGATGGCCGACCGAGCGGTTCAGGTCAACCAGCAAGCGGCTCACCACACAATAATGATGGTCGCCGCCCAGTGCCTCCGACATTTCGCGCGCCAGTCGCAGCGCCCCCTTGTCATAGCCCTGGTGGCTGTGCAGCAGTTGCCAATGCTCGCGAAACAGCGGGCGAAAGCGGGACGGCACGCGATTGCCGCCATGCTCGCAACTGACCACGACGAAGCGCTTCATCTGGCGCGCTCCGACGGCGCGAACATGCGCGCGCCATCCAGGCAATCGCACAGTTCGCGATACACCGACACCAGCCGGGCGTGGCTGGTGTCGCCGTCCAGCGCGCGCAGGATGCGGCGCGCCAGCGGGCCATGCTCCAGGATTGTCCGCAGGCTTTGCTGAGTGGCATCGCCGGACCGGTCGTGGCGATCGCATCGGGCCGCCAGCAAACGCAGCAGTTCACCGGCCGCGCATGCCGACACGTCGGCGCCCAGCAGCCACAGGTATTGTGCATTGTCGACCAGTGCCTGGTCGGCGTCTTGCACACAGGCGTCGAAGATTGCCGCCAGCGCGGCAGTCGGTATTGCCTGCTGCTCGGTCAGCGGTATGCCGCATTGGTACAAGCAGCGCACCATGCCGATCACGGCGCCGGCAATGGCCAGGTCGGCGTAGATGGTTTCCTGCGTATCGAGTACGCGAATTTCAATCGTGCTGCGGTCGAAGCGGGCAATTGCGCCGCGTGAATTGAGCCATTCCTGTTGCAGGATGCCTTGCGGATCGTGCGCCGCAATGTCGCGGTACATCGGAGCCAGTACCTGTCGCTCATAGTCGGCTCGGCTGCTGGCGTTGTCGGGAATGATGGCGCCGGCAATCGACGCAAATTCATCGGCGTTATGCGCATAGGCCTGCATCCGGTAGTCCAGTGCGCTCTGCCGCCGGCCGTCGGCAAGCGGCGAACTCGCGGCCAGCGCCGGCAACAGCGGCAGCACCAGGCGGACTGCCGCATGCAGGCGGGCAAATTCGTCGTCGCCGCGGAAAGGCAGGTTGACATGCAGGCTTTGCAGGTTGGCCCAGCCGTGCGAGCGACACTGGAAGATGCGGTCATAGGCAGCGTACAGATCGGCATTGTCATGCGGCCAGATGTGCATCTGGGTCCGCGGGTCCATCCACGGATGCATGGCGGTTGGCATCAGGCGTGCGCGAAAGTGCCCGAGCATGCGGTTCAGGTAGCGTATCTCGCGCTGGAATGCAGTTGGCAACTGCGCCAGCGGCGTGTGCGGGTCCAGGCTCTTGATCTCGATGACGTGCAGCGCCATTTCATTGGACCAGCCCAGTATGCCGCGCTGCAACTCGTTGACCTGCGTTCCGGCTTCAGTTTGCAATACGCGGTCGGCGATGGGCAGTGGGTCCAGCGTATCGATATCGACGATCATCAGTTCGATTTCGATTCCCTGGGCTGAAAACGCCGGCAGCGCGCGTGCCGCTGTCATGACCGGCTGCCTCTGGCGGCATCGATCCGGTCGCGGATCACCCCGAGCACCTGCCGGTACAGCCCGTCGTGCAACACGCCATCTTCGTTGCCGGCGTCCACATTCGGATTGTCATTGATCTCGATGATGGTGCAGCGCCCATCGCGTTCTTTCAGGTCCACGCCGTAAAAGCCGTCGCCAATCAGGTTGGCTGCCGCCAGCGCCAGCGCGATCACTGCGGCCGGCACTGTCTCCATGGCGACCGCTTCGGCCAGGCCTTCACTATAGCGGCTGTCGCCTTCGTGCTTGATGACTTGCCAGTGCCCGGGCGCCATGTGGTAGCGGCAGGCGAACAGCGGCTTGCGGTCCAGGATGCCGATGCGCCAGTCGAATGCGGTGGGCAGGTATTCTTGCGCCAGCAGCAAGGCGGACTTCTGGAACAGCACTGCGGCCATGTCGGCCAGCTGTCGTGGCGACTCGATCCTGAGCACGCCCATTGAAAATGCACTGTCTGGCTGCTTCAGGACCAGGGGCAGGCCCAGCGTCGGTATCGCCTGCTGCAGCCCGTCGCGCTGGAGCAGCAGGCTCCTGGGCACCGGCAGCCGATGGCGCCTCAGCAATTCATGCAGGAACACCTTGTTGCTGCAGCGGATGATGGAGTCCGGATCGTCGATCACCACCAGGCCGGCCAGGCCGGCGCGGCGCGCGATCCGGTAGGTATCGTCGTTGACCCTGGTGGTGTCGCGGATGAACAG
>NZ_JAUSNH010000111.1 GCF_030645335.1 Lacisediminimonas sp.
AGCGGCAGCGGCGGTGGATTCAGCCAGACGTCGCGTTCGCCATGCGCCTGCACCAGCGCACGGGCATTGCCGGGATTGGACTCCAGGTGGAACACGCGTGAAGCATGCGCGTACAGTATCGGGTCGTCCTTGACCACCTCATAGGCCGGCAGCCTCACCACGCTGCGTGCGCGCACTTCCAGCAATTGCGCCATGCGCTCCTCGCGCGAGACGATCCGGATCGGCTGCACGGCGGCTGCCGGCGCCGGCGTGGCGGCTTCCCCATCGGCTGGCGTGGCGCAGCTGTCGTCGTTCTTGGCCTTCATTTCATAAGGGTCGGGATGCGGCTCGACACGGCCGGGTTTGTCAATCCGGGTGGAATCCGTTTCGGACCATTGCGGGCTGGGCCTCCATCCGCGCGGCACCATGAAACTGGTGCCGCGCAGGTCGCGGATCGCGCCAATATCTTCGCCGGCGGCCAGCCGGTGCGTCAGCGCCAGCAGTGCCCGTTCGGCGTTGCCGAACAACAGGATGTCGGCCTTGGAGTCCGGCAGCACCGAGCGCCGTACCTTGTCCGACCAGTAGTCGTAGTGCGCAATCCGGCGCAAGCTGGCTTCAATGCTGCCGATCACGACATTCACGCCCGGATAGGCTTCACGCACGCGTTGCGCATACACCACGACGGCGCGATCCGGCCGCCGGTTGGCCTCGCCGTTGGGCGTATAGGCGTCGTCGGAGCGGATCTTGCGGTCGGATGTGTAGCGATTGACCATTGAATCCATATTGCCGGCAGTAATGCCGAAATACAGGTTCGGTTTGCCCAGCGCCCGGAACGGCTCGGCCGACAACCAGTCCGGCTGGCTGATGATGCCGACCCGGAATCCCTGCGCCTCCAGCAAGCGGCCGACCAGGGCCATGCCGAAACTCGGATGGTCGATGTAGGCGTCGCCCGTGACGAGGATGACATCGCAACTGTCCCAGCCCAGGCGCGCCATTTCCTCCCGGCTCATAGGCAGGAACGGGGCGCGTTTGGCGCCGGTCCCGTGGTAGGACGGGTAGGAGCGGATATTTTTTGGAGAATCCATAAGCGGCCGCAGGCAGGGGCGACGGGGCGCCTGCCTCAATCACAGCAAGGGGAGAAGGGCGCAGTATGACAGCTTTGCAGCGGCACCGCCCGCCAGGGCGCCTGGCTTGTGGTTCATGCTATTTAGGCTAGAATCGGCGTGCTAACAGCGCGCCAGATGCGCACCTGGTCGGTTTCATCCCGGTCCTGGCACAGCGGGTCTTTCCATCGCCATCAAGCGACCATCCATGAACGCAAGCAGTGCAGATTCCGGGCAGCGACAGTTTGTGGTTGAGCTGCTGGGCTTTCCCGACGGCGAGCAGTCGCTGCTGGCTTCCACGTTCCGGCTCACCGATCGCCGGCTTTTTTCCTATGCGCAGGACGAAGCAGGGCGCACTGACCTGTACCTGGTCAACGCCGATAACGCCGCCGCGCTGGCCGAGTTGCGTGGCCGTGGTCCCAATCTTTACTGTCCAGCGGTCCTGGTCGGCGGCGCAGAAGACGGCCAGCCCTGGCCGGTTGTCGAGCGACCGATCCACTGGTCGCGCCTGTTCGATACGCTCGACCGGGTGATGCAGATTGCCGTTGAGCGCCGCGCCAGCAGGCGAACCCCGCCAGCCGATCAGAATGCCCGACGCCGGCGCACCGACCAGCGAGCGAGCGCCGTAGCAGCGCCCGTCATGTCGGTCTTGAAGCGCGAACCGGTACTGGTGGTGGACGACAGCGCCACCGTGCGCGCCTTCATGCGTTCGCGCCTGGCGCCGTTTCGTTTCGATGTCGACTACGCAGCCAATGGCGAGAGCGCGATCAGGATGGCGCACGCCAAGGCCTACGCCTGCATATTCCTTGATGTGCTGATGCCTGGCATCGACGGTTACGAGGTGTGCCAACGCATCAAGTCAGACCCAAAAACACAATCCACCGCCGTCGTCATGTTGAGCAGCAAGTCCTCGACGCTGGACAAGTTCCGCGGCAACTGGTCCGGTTGCGACGCTTATCTTGGCAAGCCGGTGGAGGAAGACGAACTGCTGGCGACGATTGCGCGTTTCCTGCCCAGCGCGCGCAGGGTCGTCACGGCCATGTTGGGCAGCGAGCAGCCCTGAACCAGTTGGTTTATCCTTTAAAAGGGCAGCGGGTCGCCAGCTATTGGCCTGTGCGCCCGATCCAAAGGCCTGCAAATGACCAGCCATAACGGCAAACCGGGAGTGGTGCAATGCGTCGTGCAATCAAGCAGTCATGGCAGCCGATATCCGGCGCTTCTCTCCTTGCCCTGGCAATGCTGCAGCCGCTTGCGGCCCGTGGCGCCGAGCTACCCGTATTCGACGCCCACATGCATTACAACGTCGAAGCGCGCAGCCTGCTCTCGCCCGAGCAGGTCATTGCGCTGTGGCGTCAACAGGGCATAAAAGGCGTACTGGCTACCAGCCGCCCCAACCAGGGCACGCTCGACCTGATGGCGACGCTGGCGCGCGACAAGAACAGCGATATCCTGATCGTTCCCTTCATGCGGCCCTACCGGGTACAGCCTGACCGCCACAACTGGTTCAGCAATCCGGAAATCGAAAAGCTGGTCGAGGCTGAACTCAAGCGCGGCGTTTATCGCGGCATTGGCGAGTTCCACATTTTTGGCAAGGACGCCGATGCACCCTATGTGGCACGGATGGCGCGCATGGCCAAGGAGCGCGGACTGTGGTTGCATGCCCATGCCGATGAAGATGCGATAGAACGAATCCTGCGTCATGCGCCCGGCGTGCGCATCATCTGGGCGCATACGGGCATGAGCACTGGCCTGGACAAGGTAGAAGAAATGTTCGCCCGCTATCCGTCGCTGGTGGGCGAGCTGTCCTATCGCGGCGACATTGACGGCGGCGGCAAGCTCAGCCCACGCTGGCGTGCACTGATGCTGAAATATCCCGACCGCTTCGTGCTCGGGACCGACACCTGGGTCACATCGCGCTGGTCGGAAGTGCCGGATATCCTGGCCAATTACCGGCGGCTGCTGGCAAGCTTGCCGCAAGATGTCGCCGAAAAGATTGCCTGGCGCAACGGCTTCAACATGTTCTCCGAGAAATAGCGCCGAGTGATTTCGCGCATCCGCCCGCCGCGATTGCGCGCGCCGGGTGGCGGCATCCACCTCCTGTTACTTCCTCCGGAAATGCCTTGTGCGGCATGTCTTTGGCGCGGGCGTCGCAACGCCAGCGGAACCTGTTGTTTGGCCAGCAATCCAAATCGCAGTGACTTCTCCAGGAGAGTAATAGTGGATCGCTACGAAACAGAAGATTCGGGAGCAGGTATTGCCCTTGCGGTGTTGGGTGGCATGGCCTTGGGCGCCATTGCCATGTACCTGACTGACCCCGAACAGGGCCGCCGGCGGCGCTCGCTGCTGCAAAAAACCGTACGCAATATGTCCAGCCGCACGGGCGACCTTGCGAACTCGGCATGGCGCGACGCCTCCAGTCGATTTGCCGGTTTGCAGCAAAGTGCGGGTCGTCTGGCCGGACAACGCAGCAGCAAGCCCATCGACGATCACGTACTGGAAGCGCGCGTCAGGTCCAAGTTGAACCGGACGGCATCCAGCCCGCATGCAATCGAAGTCGTGGCGGACCAGGGTCGTATCACGCTGAGCGGTCTGGTAGAGCCGGACGAACGCGAAGTGGTGCTGGACCTGGTGCAGTCGATACCCGGTGTCGATGCGGTGCGTGTCGACCTGGACGACGGCGCACGCGGGCTGCGCCGGGCAAGTGGCGGCCTGCCACTGATCGCGCTGGCCGCTGGTGGCGCGTTGTTGGGCTATTACGGACTGTCGCGCGGTCGCGGTGCTGGGTCCGATATCATCCGTACCGGACTCCACTGGCTGTCCGGTCTGTCCGAGCCTTTTCACTTGCGTGCGTTCGACTGGCGGCGCGGGATCAGCGGCGCAGTCGACGGCCAGCCCGTCGAGATGTCGCGCACGATCGACATCAAGGCCGCGCCCGATGCTGTATTCGACGTCTGGAGCAACACCGAAAACTTCCCGCACTTCATGTCCCACGTCGTAGAAGTGCGCGACCTCGGCCAACAGCGTTCGCATTGGGCAGTACGCGGGCCTGGCGGCGCTCAAATCGAATGGAATTCCGTGCTGACCCGTGTCGAACGGCCGCATGCCCTTGAATGGGAAAGCGAGCCGGGCTCGATGATCGACAATAGCGGCGCAGTTTATCTGGAGCCGCGCAACGGCGGGGGCACGCGCGCCACGGTGCAGATGGCCTACCGGCCTCCTGCTGGCGCACTCGGCACGACTGTTGCCATGCTGATGGGCAGCGATCCCGGAAGGCAGCTTGAGGACGACCTGAAACGCATGCGCAATTTCATCGAGAGTGGTGTGCCTTTGCAGGAAGCAGAGCCGCCGATGACGACCAAGGGCCAGATGCTGCATTGAACCTGACCCTTTGCGGAACCAGCATCATCGGGCTTCATCCAATGGAACCGGGTCGTTCCCGGTCCACCGATAGCAAGGAGTAGATCATGATGCAAACAAATGAAATCAGGCAGCGCTTCCGCCAAATCGAGCAGACCATCCAGCAAGCTGCGGCAGCTTGTGCACATGCGCAAGGTGTGCCGATGGACGTGAAGGATTGTGTGCAGCAGATGGATCAGCGCAGTCACCAGGTAATGCAAGAAATGCAGACCGCTGACCAGACGCGCATTACTCAATGTATCGATGAACTGGAGCAAATGGGCGACGAGGCCCGCGACGCGTGCGAGCGCGCTGGCAATGTCAATGAAGAATTACATGACGCCGTCATGCAGGCGCATGACGAATTGTCGCAACTCAAGCGGCAACTGCATTAGACAGTGACTGTGTAAGCAGCATCACAATCCGACGGCCACACTGGACCGTCGGATTGCGCCGCCCTCAGATCGGACTGTCCAGATACCTGTAACCCGCCGTCAATGCCGCCGCCGGAACAATTGACGCACCAGGAAACCGGCGGCGACAGCAATCGCCATCGCGGCCATTGGCTTGTCGCGGATTCGCTGGCGGGTGTCGGCCACCACCTGCGATTGCACATCCTTCAATTGCGAGGCCTTGTCTGAAAGAGTGCTGCGCGCCTGCGACGCGAAATCAGACAGCCGATCCGCAGCACTGTGCGCTGTGCTGGAAAGCCGATCCATCACCGGCGCCGCTGCCTGTGTCGCTTGCTCAATTCCCTCATGTGCCGTGCTGCGAACGTCTTCCACAGCCTGTTGCGCCTTCATGTCGCGTCCGATGTTTGTCGATTGGGGGGTATCCATGTTTGCATCCTTTCCTGGTTGGTTGTACGCATCTTCTTTGAATTAATATGGGGGAATTTGTTGCGCGATCGTGCGTAAATAAAATCAGGAGACCCGATGTCCAGCGCATCGCCACCCTTGTGGAGCCCTTCGCCCGAGCGAATCGATCAAAGTCGCCTTACCGACTACATGCGGTGGCTGGCGCGCGAGAAAGCGCTCAGCTTCAACAACTACGATGCACTCTGGCACTGGTCGGTCGCCCATCCCGAATCGTTCTGGGAATCCGTTTGGCAGTATTTCAAGGTCCAGAGTTCCGCGCCTTATCATCAGGTGCTCGATACGCACAAAATGCCGGGCGCAAAATGGTTCGAGGGGGCGCGGCTGAATTTCGCGCAGCAATTGTTTCGCTTCAACCATGGCGAGGACGGCGCCTTGCCTGCCATCATTTCGCGCTCCGAGTTGCGCGGCATGCAGACACTGTCGTGGGCCGATCTGCGGCAACAGGTCACGCGCGTGGCTGGCAGCCTGCGCGCAATGGGCGTCGGACCGGGCGACCGCGTGGTCGCTTACCTGCCCAATATCGCCGAGACCGCCCTCGCGTTTTTTGCCTGCGCCAGTATCGGTGCGATCTGGTCGAGCTGTTCGCCCGACATGGGCTCGGCCAGCGTCCTCGACCGTTTCCGCCAGATCGACCCCAAGGTATTGATTACCGTGGATGGCTATCGTTACGGCGGGCGCGACTTCGATCGGTTGGCCGTGGTGCAGGCCATGCGCGCCGAACTGCCGACGCTGCAGCACACGGTATTGCTGCCCTACCTGGACCAGGCGGCCAGGCTCGATGGCGCTACAAGCTGGGCGCAATTGCTGCAGCCGGCCGACGGCCAATATGGCGAGCAGGCAGAAACCGCGCTGCACTTCGCGCAACTGCCGTTCGATCATCCCTTGTGGGTGCTTTACTCGTCGGGCACCACCGGCATGCCCAAGCCCATCGTCCACGGCCATGGCGGCGCGCTGCTGGAAAGCCTGAAGGGGCATGCGCTGCACCTGGACCTTGGCGCGCGCGACCGCTTCCTCTGGTTTTCCACCACTGGCTGGATCATGTGGAATTCGCAGGTGACCGGCTTGCTGGCGGGCGCCACGATCTGCATCTATGACGGCAATCCGGGCTATCCGGATCTCGGCACGCTGTGGAAATTCGCCGAAGAGGCGCAGATCACTTTCTTTGGCGCCGGTGCGGCCTATTACGCCAACTGCCTGAAGGCCGGCCTGGCGCCGGCACGGCTGGCTGACCTGTCGGCCCTGCGCGCGGTGGGCGCCACCGGTTCGCCGCTGTCTGCCGATTGCTACGACTGGATCTATCGCGAAGTCGGCCAGGATCTTCTGCTGGCTTGCATCAGCGGCGGCACCGACATCGCCGCTGCCTTTGTCGGCGCCTGTCCGAACTTGCCCGTTCATGCCGGCGAGATGCAGTGCCGCTACCTGGGTGTCGCGGTGCACGCATTCGACGAGCATGGCGAATCCGTGATCGATGCCGTTGGGGAACTGGTCGTGACTGTACCGATGCCATCAATGCCGCTGTATTTCTGGAACGATCCCGGCAATGCGCGTTACCTCGAAAGCTATTTCGACACCTATCCGGGACTGTGGCGGCATGGCGACTGGATCCGCATTACGCCGCGCGGCGGCGCGATCATCTACGGCCGTTCCGACACCACCATCAACCGCCATGGCATCCGCATGGGCACGGCCGAAATCTATCGCGTCGTCGAACAGTTCGACGAGATCGTCGATAGCCTGGTGGTCGACCTGGAATACCTGGGACGACCCTCATTCATGCCCTTGTTCATCGTGCTGCGCGACGGCGCCAAACTTGATGTCGAACTGGAGCAGGCGATTCGCGATCGCATCCGCAGCCAATTGTCGGCGCGCCACGTGCCTGACCAGATCGTTGTCGCGCCCGAAATTCCGCGCACGCTGACCGGCAAGAAAATGGAGTTGCCGGTCAAGAAGCTGCTGTTGGGCATGCCGATCGAAAAAATCGCCAATCCGGACGCAATGAGCAACCCGGCCTGCCTGACCTGGTACCAGCACTACGCCGGACGGCGCCTCGGATAGCTTCTCGCCGCGCCGGTCAGGCGCCGGCGATCCAGCCTTCCAGCGGGTCGAACGGCGGCAGGCCAAAGCCCTCGGCACGCCGCTGCCAGCTCCAGGCCGCCGCTAGCAGGCACAAGACCGCATCCAGCAGATCGGCACTGCCATCGTCGATCAATGCTGCCCGAAATGTTCCGCAGTCGATGCGCACGCCCAGCGGATAGTCGCCGCTGGCGACGGCATCGAGTATCTGCCGGCGCGCCTGGCGCCGTTCTTCGCTGTGCTTGCGCGGATCGTCGTTCTTGTACGACTGCCGCGTGATCGAGCGCGCGATCATGCCGGGATACGCTTCCAGCGCGATGCGCTGCGGGTCGCCGGCATTGAGCCCATGCAGCGTCACCCCGGCATCGAGCAACAAGGGAGCACCTGCATGCAGCATGTAAGCCACCGGCGGGTTCACCCATTTCATGGGCGATGAGGAGCCGGCCGGCAGGTCGGTAGCGCGATGTGCAAATTTATTGCCCGGCGCGCGGCTGTCGCAGAAGGCCTTGAA
>NZ_JAUSNH010000119.1 GCF_030645335.1 Lacisediminimonas sp.
CGGCGCCAATGACCTGCCGATGATGGGCATTGCTGGACTATCGGTGGCATTCCGCGCCAAGCCGGTAGTGCGGGCGCAGGCGGACGTGGCCTTGAACTTCTGCGGCCTGGACGGCATCTTGAACCTGTTTGAATGATGCGCCGGCCCGGGCCCGAAGTGCGTGTGTCCATGTTTTGTTTCCAGGGTCTTGTTCCATTGCCCTGTCCCCAATGTCTTGCCCATTCAAAAAGGAGCCTTTCATGGCCCAGGAAATCGTGTTCGACAGGGATCTGGAATCAGTAAAGAACCTGGCCTGGTGGCTTTACCTGCTGCACGGCGCAAGCCTGGTGTTCTCGCTGGGCGCACTGTCATTCATTCCACTGATCGTCAGCTACCTGAAGCGCTCCGATGCCGCCGGTACTTTTGTATATAGCCACCACAACTGGCAAATCCGCTCGTTCTGGTGGTACCTGGTGTGGATAGCGGTCGGGGCGGTATTGTTCATGACCATCATCGGCATACCTCTGGCCTGGCTGGTATTCACGCTGGCCTGGATCTGGAAGGCGTATCGCATGATCAAGGGCCTGCTCGACCTGAATGCCAACCGGCCAATGCCGGCCTGATCTGCGCATGGCGGCCTGCTACGCAGCAATAATTTTGTCAAATGTTAACGCGTTAATTGTTAAGCGTTACGAACACTCTTTGTTGTATCCGGCCAATAAAGATATATTTTTTGCAACATTAATCGGGCGACCCCGTTGATGCTGCAATCAGGGGCGTCGCGCAACGAAACAGGTCCTTCGCCGGTCCTGTTTGTTGCCACCGCACCTAGCGCCGGAGCTTGGATTGACGGACAACGACGACTCTTTCGCGCAACACCCCTCTCCCGCCTCCGCGCAAGAGAAGGAAAACGCGCCTCAGCCGCACACACACCGCACAACTGATCGACATCCAACACATCGCGCCCTGAATCACAGCGGCAGGTGGTCGATACGCGAACTGCGCCAGCAATACAAGCGACTGCTGGCCACCCATCGTGAAGCCGGACTGGGGCATTGGTCATTCGATTCGACTTGCCATGCAGGATGGTGCTCCGGTCCCACGCTGGCCATGTTGGGCATCGACACCCCGCTCAGCGGCTCCGACTGCGAGATCCGTTTCCGCGACCTCTGGCGGCACGTACATCCCGGCGATCGCCCGACGCTCAAGGCAATGATCCGCAAGACCCTGCGCAGCGGCGGCCCGTTCATGCTGGAGTGCCGCCTGAACGGCATGGACGGCGTACTGCGCTGGGGCTGCTTGCGCGGCGATTTCGCCATGGCCGGCGGTGGCGCCGGCAGCCGGCTTGCCGGCTCCATCGTCGACATCACCCACCACAAGCAGGCTTTGCTGCGTCACGACCTGGAACAGGCCGTGGCGGCATTACTGAGCGAAGCCAGCTCTGCGCGCTCGGCAATGCCGGCGCTGTTGCAACTGCTGGCCACGCAACTGGGATGGTGCTGCGGCGCCGTCTGGATGCAAGGCAGCGATGACGCCACGCCCAGGCAGGTCGCATCCTGGGCGCTGCCAGAAAGCCGCTTAACGCACTTCCTCGAACTGTCCCGCGACAGCCAACAGCAGCAACTCTGCCGCATGCTGGCGGGCGCGGCGCTGGCCACTTCTGCGCCGGTCATGCTCGGCGACCTCGATCGTCAGCGCCGCTTTGGGCGCCTGCAGGCGGCGCGCGAGGCCGGGCTGGGTTGCGCACTCGCCGTGCCCTTGCGCGCTGCCGGCCAATCCGTAGGCGTCCTCGAACTGTTCGGACCGGCTCCCCGGTCGCTGGACGCCGGATGGCTGCGCAGTGTGCTGGCAATCGGCCAGCACGCCGGCCAGGCCTTGCAACGGGAAAGGGCCGAGTCGGCGCTGCTCGAGGCGCGCACCCAGCTGCAGGTGATGCTGGCGCATGGACTGGAAAGTTTTTTTGTACATGACGCGCTGGGCCAGATTTGCGACGTCAACCAGAGCGCCTGCGACATGCTGGGCTACCAGCGCGATGAATTGCTGCTACTGGAACATTCGCAGGTCGATGCCGACCTTCCCTTCCGTCGTCTGCAGGAACTCGTCGATGCCGATACGCAATGGCAATCGATTCCCCTGCCGAGCCGGCACCGGCGGCGGGACGGCAGCCTGTTTCCGGTGGAAATACGCGTGGGCCGCATCGAGCTGGGCAGCCAGTCGCGCTGGGTGACGGTCGCACGGGACCTCAGCCTGTGCAATGAACTCAAGGCACAGATGAAGCACCTGGCCTGCCACGATCCGCTGACCGGCTTGCACAATCGCGCCATGTTCAGCCGCCAATTGAATGTCGCCCTGGGCCGCGCGCGGCAAGGCGGATCCGGGCTGGCCGTGCTGCTGATCGACCTTGACCGCTTCAAGCTGATCAACGACGCCCTCGGCCACCATGCCGGCGACCGCCTGCTACAGGAAATGGCGCGCCGGCTGCGCTCTACGCTGCCGCCGGGCGCAGCAGTGGCGCGCATGGGCGGCGACGAATTCATCGTCCTGATCAACGAAGCGGCGATGCTGGAACGCCTGCCGCAACTGGCAAGCCAGATCCTGCAGACACTGGTCATCGAATATCCGCTCGAGGGTCAACGGCTGCACATCACGGCAAGCATCGGCATCAGCACCTGCCCGCAAGACGGGCACGATGAATACACGCTGGTCAAGCGCGCCGACCAGGCAATGTATCGCGCCAAGGCGGCGGGCAAGAATACCTGCGTGCTCTATTCCTTGCAGATGGACCCGAGCCCGGCGGCACAGCTGTCGCTCGAATCCGACCTGCGCCGCGCGATCGAGCGCAATGCACTGACGCTGCGCTTCCAGCCCAAGGTCAGCGTGCAGACTGCGTGCATTACCGGCTCCGAAGTGCTGGTTCGATGGCAGCATGACGAACTCGGCCTGCTGCAACCGGAAGACTTCATCCCGATTGCCGAGGAAACCGGACTGATCGTGCCACTGACCAAATGGATCATGGTGCAGGCGTGCCGCCAGAATTGCGAGTGGCGGCGCCAGGGATTGCCGTCGCTGAGGCTGGCGATCAACCTGTCGGCCCGCCAGTTCGCCGATGGCGGCCTGCTGGCTGACATCGAGTCCGTACTCGCTGAAACCGGCATGGATCCCGCCCTGCTGGAACTGGAAATCACGGAAAGCATGATGATGCGCGACACGCGGCACACGCGGCAGATGCTGCTGGGGCTCAAGGCGCTGGGCGTGCACATCGCGCTGGATGACTTCGGCGTCGCCTATTCCTCGCTGTCGCACTTGAAGCGCTTCCCGATCGACATCATCAAGATTGATCGATCCTTTATCCAGGGACTGCCAGGATCGAAGGCCGACGTCGCCATTACCGAAGCGATCATCGCGCTGAGCCACAAGCTCAACATCAGCGTCGTTGCCGAAGGGGTTGAACAAGCCGAGCAACTGCAATTCCTGCGCAGCCGGCAATGCAATGAAATCCAGGGCTATCTGTTCAGCCGGCCGCTCGATGCAAACGCATTTTCAGCGCTGCTGCGGCAAGGAAGGCCCGAAGAACAGCTCGCGGACTGAGGGGAATCCGCTACCCCGCATTCAGGCATTCAGGCTTGCAGCGTGCGCAGCGCCTGTTCAATATCGGCGATCAGGTCTGCCGGGTCTTCAAGACCGACATTGAAACGGACCAGTTGCCCCTTGCCCGGCCATCCGTCGCGCATCTGCCAGATCCGGTATGGCACGCACAGGCTGTTGGCGCCGCCCCACGAAAAACCGATCCGGAACAGGCGCAGGCTGTCAATGAAGCGGTCGGTCTGGGCTTCGCTGTAACGGTCGTCGAAGATCACCGAAAACAAACCGCCGGAACCGGTGAAGTCGCGGCGCCAGATGTCATGCCCGGGGCAATCCGGGAAAGCCGGATGCAGCACCGATGCAATTTCCGGGCGCGACTTCAGCCAGCCGGCGACCGCCCGGCCATTGGTGTCGTGCGCATCGAAGCGCAGCTTGAGCGTGGGCAACCCGCGCAGCACCAGGTAGCAATCATCCGCACCCACGCCCAGGCCCAGACGCATGTGCACCGTCTCGATACGCTGGTGCAGCGCTTCATCCCGTGTGATGACCGCCCCCATCAGCACATCCGAACCACCGGACTGGTATTTCGTCAGCGCCTGCATCACGATGTCCACGCCATGATCGAAGGCCGCAAAAGCAAGGCCCGCCGCCCAGGTATTGTCGAGCGCCACCTTGATGCCGCGTGCATGCGCGGCCTGGCAGATCGCAGGAATGTCCGGCACCTCCATCGACACCGATCCCGGCGCTTCAGTCCAGACCAGTTTGGTATTGTCTTGCAGCAGCGCGGCAATGCCGGCGCCAACCAGCGGGTCGTAGTAGCGAACCTGCACGCCATAATCGTGCGCCATCGCATTGGCGAATTCCCGGTTCGGGTTGTAGATATTGTCCGGAATCAGCACATCGTCGCCTGAGCGCAGCAGCGCCATGTGGACCATGGCAATCGCTGCCAGGCCGCTCGGCGCCAGCAGGCAGTGGCGGCCCTTTTCGATCGCGGCCAGGCGCGCTTCCAGCGTGAACGTGGTGGGCGTGCCATGCAGACCGTAGGTATAGGACGACTTGTCCTGCCAGTTGCGCGAACGCATTGCCGCAACATTGGCGAACAGCACGGTGGAGGCGTGATGGATAGCGACCGGAAAAGCGCCGAATCCCGCCGGCGGGACATAATCGTTATGCACCAGGGCAGTCTGCACTGATTTCTTTTCCATGAATTGCCCGTTTAGTTGTGGCTCAAATCCATTGCGGCCAGTCCGCGCGGCACGCCTGCCCGGAATCGCGAATCAGGGGGCGGGGGATCGGTTGGTCAGCGAACGACAGCTGGTTTCGCACTGCGCACGATGCGCAGCATGAACGGCCTGGTCGGCCCGTCATCGGCGCCACGCCAGGAACCGGTGAAGGCGTCGCCTTGCCACCGGCCTTCCCACTGGCCCGATACATCCCGGCCGTTGACAGATTCCTCCATCAAGAATCCCTCGTCATCGAACTCGCCGGCCAACAGGATTTGTCCGCCACTGCCAAAGATGAAATAGTGGCCTTCGACGCCGCCGTCATCTTCAGGTTTCGGCCGGAGCTGTAACTGGACCTGGTCGGCACCGAGCGAGCCGCGCAGCACCAGGCCGGTTGCCGGCATCGCAGGCGCTTTGGCAGCATTGTCCTGGGTCTTGTCTTTCGTTTTGTCTTGCGTCTTGACTTCGGCTTTGTCCGCTGCCACGGCAAGCGTCACTGGCGCCACGCCAAGGACCAGCGGCAACAGCGCCGCAAGCAGCAATCCCAGTACCCTGCGCATGATCAGGAACGCGCCCACAGGTCATGCGCATCGGCTGCATACACCTCGACATCGACAAACTCGCCAACTTTCAGCAAACGGCCCGGCTCGAACGGCGGCTTGACATACACCACGCCATCGATCTCCGGCGCGTCGGCTGCCGAGCGGCCGACTGCACCTTCCGGACGCAGCTCGTCGATCAGCACGCGCACTGTCTTGCCGATCTTGGCGCGCAAGCGCTTTTCGGAAATGGCTTCCTGCAATTGCATCACCCGTCCCCGGCGCTCTTCCCGCAGTTCCTCTGGCACCGGATTGGCCAGCGCATTGGCGCTCGCGCCCTCTACCGGCGAGTAGGCAAAGCAGCCCAGGCGGTCAATTTCCGCTTCTTTCAGGAAGTCCAGCAGGTACTCGAACTCGGCCTCGGTTTCGCCCGGAAAACCGGCGATGAAAGTGGAACGGATCGTGATGTCGGGGCACAGCGCGCGCCAGGCGCGGATGCGTTCGATATTCTTTTCACCGCTGGCCGGACGCTTCATCCGCTTCAACACATCCGGGTGCGCATGCTGCAGCGGCACGTCGAGATAGGGAACCACATGCGTGCCATTCATCAGCGGGATGATGTCGTCCACGTGCGGATACGGATAGACATAGTGCAGCCGGACCCACGCGCCGTACTGCGCTGCCAGTTCGTTGAGCGCGCCGACCAGTTGGGTCATGTGGGTGCGCACCGGCTTGCCGTTCCAGAACCCCATGCGGAACTTGACATCGACGCCATAGGCGCTGGTGTCCTGGGAAATGACCAGCAATTCCCGCACGCCTGCCTTGAACAGGTTCTCGGCTTCCAGCATAAGGTCGGCGACCGGACGCGACACCAGGTCGCCACGCATCGACGGAATGATGCAGAAGCTGCAACGGTGGTTGCAACCCTCGGAAATTTTCAGGTAGGCGTAGTGGCGCGGCGTCAGCTTGATGCCCTGCGGCGGCACCAGGTCGGTAAAGGGCGAATGCGGACGCGGCAAGTGCAGGTGCACCGCATCCATCACTTCACCCAGCGCATGCGGGCCGGTCACGGCCAACACTTTGGGATGCACCTTTTGCACGATGTCCTGGCCGCTGGCGTCTTTCTTGGCGCCCAGGCAACCGGTAACAATCACCCGGCCGTTTTCGTGCAGCGCCTCGCCAATGGCGTCGAGCGACTCCTGAACTGCGGCATCGATGAAGCCGCAGGTATTGACGATGACCAGGTCGGCGCCATCGTAAGACTTGGCAGTATCGTAACCTTCGGCCCGCAACTGGGTCAGTATCTGCTCGGAGTCGACCAGGGCTTTGGGACAGCCGAGCGAAACAAAACCGACTTTGGGTGCGACAGGGGTTTCAGGGGACATGGGGCGGTGCACCGGGCAAAGGCGCTATTTTACCGTGTGGTGCGCCAATGCATGGCGACACGGTCATCGAATCCGCCAGGCGCGCTCAAAATGCCGCTACGCCACATGCATCCGGCGCCCGGCGTTGCCGGGCACGACCAGCGGGCCGCCCACAAAGCCCGGCCTGGTTGGCCGGCTTCGCGTTCGGGCCAGGCTACTCTTTCTTGTTGGTGTCGCCCGCGCCCGGCACCGTCCCGAACGGGAAGGTGCCGAACATGTTCTTGGTCTGGCTCTGCATCTGTTCCTGCATCTGCATGAACAGGGTCTTGCTCTGCTCGATGTAGTTGCCCATCATCCCTTGCATCATCGGACCCTGCACGCTCATGAACTGGGTCCACATCTCCGGGCTGAACGGCTTGCCCTCGTACATGCCCTTGGAATTCTCGGTGAGCTTGTTCTGGATTTCGATGAAGGCGTGGATGTTTTTCTCCAGGTAGGAGCCCATCAGTCCCTGCATCGCATGACCGTAATAGCGGATGATCTGGGACAGCGCGCCACTGGAAAACATCGGCGACCCGTTCGCCTCTTCCTCAAGGATGATCTGCAGCAGGATGCTGCGCGTCAAGTCCTCGTCGGACTTCGCATCGATGACAGTGAACTCTTCATTGGCCAGCACCAGTTGCTTGACATCGGCCAGCGTGATGTAGGAACTGGTCTGGGTGTCATACAACCGGCGGTTCGGATACTTCTTGATCAACCGCTCGGACGTCTTTTTTGCACTGTTCATTCGCCGCTCTTTCAACTTGATCCGGACACCAGGAAAGCTGGCGTCAATGGATTCCTGCGCATGGGAGGTACTGCAAAGTTTATACCGCTAAACGGGGGGTGCTGCAACCGGTCACTGGTGCGGGTGGCTTTTGCATGCCAGCAAACGGCCCGCGCCGCACCGGGACCAGGAGCCTGGACGCACCCTAGGCCTTCACCTTCACATAGCGGCCCGGCGCCGGTTCGATCGGTTTGTAACTGGCGTTGCCATAGCGGCGCGGCGCCGGCACTTCCTTGCCGGCATGACGGGCCAGGAAATCGGACCATTCCGGCCACCAGCTACCCGGCTTTTCGGTCGCCCCCTGCAGCCAGGCCTGGGCATCGGCCGGCAATGCCTTGTTGACCCAATAGCTGCGCTTTTTCTTTTCCGGCGGATTGATCACGCCGGCAATGTGGCCGGAAGCGCCGAGCAGGAAATGATTATTGGACGGCTTCTTGCGGTTGAGCAGCCGGGTGCTGCCATAGGCCGAGGTCCAGGGCACGATATGGTCTTCACGCGAGGCGTAGATCAAGGCCGGCACATCGATCGTGCCGAGGTCGACCGGTTGTCCGCACACGCGCAGCTTGCCCGGCGTCTTCAGGCTGTCTTCCAGGTACAGGTTGCGCAGGTACCAGCAAAACATCGGCCCCGGCAGGTTGGTGCTGTCCGCATTCCAGTACAGCAAGTCGAACGGTGGCGGATCCTCGCCCTTCAGGTAATTGGACTCGACATAATTCCAGACCAGGTCATTGGGCCGCAGGCTGGAAAACGCAGCGGAAAATTCGCGCCCGGGCATCAGCCCGCCGCCACCGATTTCCAGTTCGCGCATCGCGACCTGCGCCTCGTCGATATAGACATCCAATGCGCCCGTATCGGAAAAATCCAGCAGCGCGGTCAGCAGCGTCAGGCTGGCGACCGGCTTTTCGCCGCGCGCCTTCAACACTGCCAGCGCAGTGGAAATGATGGTGCCGCCCACGCAAAAGCCCAGCGCATTGATCTGTTGTTGCCCTGAGATTTCCTGCGCCGCATGCAGCGCCCGGATGGCGCCGTGTTCGATGTAATCGTCCCAACTCAGGCCGGCCTGCGCCTGCTGCGCATTGCACCACGACACCAGCAATACCGTATGCCCCTGCATGACGGCATAACGCACCAGCGAATTGGCCGGCTGCAAGTCCATGATGTAGAACTTGTTGATGCAGGGCGGCACGATCAGCAAGGGCTTTTCATACACCGTGCGGGTTTGCGGCTTGTACTGGATCAACTGGAACAGTTCATTTTCGAACACGACCGCGCCTTCCGTGGTGGCGACATTGCGGCCGACCTCGAAAGCAGTTTCGTCGGTATGTGAAATATGCCCTTTCTGCATGTCGGCCAGCATGTGTTCGATGCCGCGCATGATGCTCTCGCCGCGCGTATCCAGGATTTTTTGCTGCGCCTCGGGATTGGTGGCGAGAAAATTCGCCGGCGACAGCGCATCCACGGTCTGCTGCAACGCAAAGCGGATTTTTTGCTTGACCTTCGGCGCCGCCTCGACGGCATCCACCATCGACGACAGGAAGCGCGCGTTGAGCAGGTACACCCCGGCGTTGAATGCAGAAAACGGATTGCTGTGCCAGGCCGCGCCGGAAAAGCGCTTGTCTTCCACCGCCGGCGAGCGCGCACTGGCCAGGTTTTGCCAGAGCGCTGTCAGCTCCTGCACATATTGTTCGTGCAGTTGCGCCATGCGCTGTTGATCGATCGGGAGCGGGAAATCAGCCGGCGCTGCGGACTTCAGCAGATTGGCGGACTGGGCCTGCTGCATCCAGGTCTGCCACTTCATGGGATCGACAAGATCGTTGATCCACGCTTGTGCCGCTGCCTGTGCATCCGGGGTCTTCATGCTGGTCTCACTCGCTTTGCGATGCTTCGTCTGGTTTCGCGTATCGTTACGGTTTGTTCCAACCATCGCGGCAAAAGCCGCTGACACCATGCATATCGTCGCAATTGGCTGGCTCTATGTCGCACTGATGATGGCAATCACCGAAACCAGCATCGTTGCCGGTGTGCTGACCTTGGTGCTCTATGGCTTGTTGCCCGTAGCAATCATCTTATACATCAGCGGCTCGAAGCAGCGCAAGAGGAAACGGGAAGCCGAACAAGCGGCCCGGCATGCGACTGCCGAACAGCAAACGGGTACCGCACAAGAGAAAGAAATCAGTTGATCCAGATCAGGCTGGCCATGCGTCCGGTGACGCCGTCGCGCCGGTAGGAATAAAACGAGGCAGCCTCGGCCACGGTGCAGCGTTCGCCGCCGGCGATGCCGCTAATCCCCAGCAATAACAGGCGGCGCCGGGCCAGCGCGTAAATGTCCGCCAGATACTTCCCCGGCAGGCCCGGGCGCGCCACGAACGCCGTGGCGCATGCCGCGTCCTGGCCGGCGAACGCCGCGCGCACATCTTCTCCCACCTCGAAATTCGCCGGGCCGATCGCCGGACCGAGCCAGGCCACGATCTCGCCGGCGCCGGCCGTGCGCATTGCCTGCACGGTGTTTTCCAGTACGCCGGCAGCCAGTCCGCGCCAGCCCGCGTGCGCTGCGCCGACCACCTTGCCTTGCACGTCGGCGAACAACACCGGCAGGCAATCGGCAGTCAGGATGGCGCAGACCACGCCGGGACGGGTGCTGATGCTGGCGTCTGCCTGCGGCGGTCCGGCCAGCGCCACAGCCGCGCCGGCATCCACCACCGTGGCGCCGTGCACCTGAGTCAGCCAGGCCGGTTGCGAGGGCAGCAACACGCCCAGCCGGCGCCGGTTTTCAAGCACATTGTCTTCCTGGTCGCCGACATGCAGGCCAAGATTAAGTCCGCCGCGGCCATTGCCGCTGCCGTCGCCCCACGCACCGCGGCTGACGCCACCGCTGCGCAGGCTGGACAGCGCGCCCACCGGCGGCGCTTTCGGCAGCCAGGCCGGACGCAGCACCGAAATCACAAATCAGGCTCCGCAATGCCGGCCTGCGCCAGCAACAATTTCATGTCTTCCGGCAAGGGCGCGGTCCACACGCGGGGCTTGCCCGAGCGCGGATGCAGCAGCCCGAGCCGGCATGCATGCAGTGCCTGGCGCCCGAAAGTCGCGGCCAGGTGGCGCTTGCCGTACACCGTATCGCCGACCAGCGGAAAGCCCACGGATTGCATATGCACCCGGATCTGATGGGTCCGGCCGGTTTCCAGCTGGCAGCGCACCAGGCTCACCGGCGTGCGGCTGAGCTTGCCGGTGGCCAGGCGCTCGTAGCGCGTCACTGCCGGCTTGCCGTTTTCCTCTTCATCGACCACCGCCATTTTCAGCCGGTCGCGCGGATGGCGGCCGATCGGTGCGTCGATCTTGCCGCTCGGCTGGGTCGTGCCCCAGGCCAGCGCAAGATAGTCCCGCTGCACGGTGCGCGCCTGTAACTGGCGCACCAGGTCGGTCTGCGCGGCCAGGGTCTTGGCAACCACCATCAATCCGGTGGTTTCCTTGTCCAGGCGGTGCACGATGCCCGCGCGCGGCACGCCGGCCAGCGCCGGGCAATATTGCAGCAAGCCATTGAGCAGCGTCCCGGTCCAGTTGCCCGGCCCAGGGTGCACCACCAGGCCAGCCGGCTTGTTGATCACCAGCACGCTGGCATCCTCGTGCACGATGGCAAGCTCCATCGGCTCGGGCAGGTAGGGCTGCTCGCTTTCTACCAGCTGCGGGACCAGGATCACGGTCTCGTCGCCAAACACCGTGGTCTTGGCGCGCGCCGGCTGGCCGTCGACCGTCGCGAAACCCTGCTCGATCCATTGCTGCAGGCGGCTGCGCGAGTACTGCGGCAACAGCGTCGACAATGCCTTGTCCAGCCGCAAGCCGCAGGACTCGGGGGTCAGCTTTACAGTGATCGGAACGACACTGTCGTCGTCTTCCACGTCGGAATCGAATGGGGTGTTGGTGGAAGAGTCTGTCGTCATCGGCATTTCGGTGAGTTCCTTCGGCTATAATCGGGCACCGTCCAAGGTGTACTCCTGCCATATTCCATGCGAACCCACTTTCTTAAATTCATCCTGGCAGCAATCGCGCTGTCCCTGTCCGCGTGCAGTATATTGCAAAGCGATAGCAGCGACGAAACCCGCGGCTGGTCTGCCAACAAGCTATACGCTGAATCGCGCACCGAAATGGCCGCGCTGAATTACGAAAAAGCGCTGGATTACCTGGGCAAGCTGGAGTCGCGCTACCCGTTCGGCACCTTTGCGCAGCAGGCGCAGATGGACGTCGCTTACGTGCATTATCGCGCCGGCGACCAGGCGCTGTCCCTGGCAGCGATCGAACGCTTCATCAAGCTGCACCCGGATCATCCCAACGTCGACTACATGTACTACCTGCGCGGGCTGGTCAATTTCAATGACCGCGCCGGCTTGCTCGACTTCCTGTCGCGGCAGGACCCGAGCGAACGCGACCAGAAAGCGCTGCGCGAAGCATTCGAGTCATTCAAGCTGCTCGTCGAGCGCTTCCCCAACAGCATCTATGCGCCGGATGCATCGGATCGGCTGGCCTACCTGCTCAATGCAATGGCGGAGCATGAAGTACATGTAGCACGTTACTACTACCGTCGGGGCGCTTACCTCGCCGCTGCCAACCGGGCGCAGACTGCGGTACAGAACTTCCGCCAGGCGCCTGCCATCGAAGAAGCGTTGTGGATCATGGCGCGCTCGTACGATGCAATGGGCATGACCCAGCTGCGCGACGACGCCGACCGCGTATTGCGCGCGAACTTCCCCAACAGCCAACTGACCGCGACCGGCGAACGGCCCGACAAGGCGAAATCAGCCTGGTGGAAAATCTGGCAATGACCGGCCGACCTGGTTTGCCATCGCCTTCCGGTCGTCAGTAGTCCATCACTCCCCCGCCGCCAGGCAGTCCTTGCCCGGCGGGCTCCCCCGCTTCATTGCGCCACACGGCGCCGGAACACCCACTGGTGTTCTGTCGAGGCCTGCTGGTCCAACGCATAATCTTCGCTGTCGAACGACTTCAGTTTTTCGGGGGCGGTAATGTTGTGGGTCGCCGCATAGCGCGCCATCAGCCCGCGCGCCCGCTTGGCGTAGAAGGAAATGATCTTGTACCGGCCATCCTTCCAGTCCTGGAATACCGGCGTGATCACCGGCACCGGCAGCAGTGCCGGCTTGACCACCCTGAAATACTCGTCGGACGCCAGGTTGACCAGTGCCCTCGCCTTCTGCGCCTTCAGCACTGCAGAGAGATTGCGCGTCACATCCTCGCCCCAGTAGGCATACAAGTCGCGCCCGCGGGCATTGGCCAGGCGGGTTCCCATCTCCAGCCGATAGGCTTGCATGCGATCCAGCGGCCGCAGCACTCCGTACAGTCCGGATAGAATCCGGATGTGGGCATTTGCCCATGTAACCTGGGGCGGCGTCATCGAACGCGCGTCGAGTCCTTCATACACATCGCCGTTGAACGCAAACAGCGCCTGGCGCGAGTTGGCTTTCGTGAACCGGGGCGACCAGAGTGCATAGCGATCTGCATTCAATGCGGCAAGCTGGTCGGAAATGCCCATCAGGCTGCCGACCTCATGCGGCGACAGGGTGCGCAGCAGCTCGATCAATTCCTGCGAGCGTGGAATGAATTCCGCACGGGTATGCTGTTCGACGGGGACGGGCGATTCGTAATCAAGTGTTTTTGCAGGCGAAAGGACAATCAGCATGTTGGCAGCAGCAGGGATGGATTCAGTGGCGCCTATGATACAGAATCGACTCGTCATCGATACCAACGTCTTGCTCGACCTGTTCGTCTTCAACGATCCGCGCTGGCAGCCCCTGCTCGCTGCGCTGGAAGACGGCAGTGTCGAAGCCTACACCCGCGCCGACTGCTGCTGCGAGTGGCAGATCGTGCTGGGTTATGCGCACCTGCCGCTCAACGATGCCAGCCGCGCCCTTGCCGAACAACGCTTCGCCCGCCTGATCCGCAATTGGCCGGGCGATCCGCTGCCGCTGCCTCTGCCGGTGTGCAAGGATCGGGACGACCAGAAATTCCTCGAACTCGCGCGCGACTGCGGTGCGCACATACTGATCACGAAGGACAAGGCGCTGCTGAAGCTGGCGCGGCAGACCCGCAAGCGCGGCCTGTTCCACATCGTCACCCCGCAACAGTGGCCGCTGCCTGCGGCGGCCGGCAGCACGCCCGCCTGAAACCGCAACGCCACCGGCCGGAACCTGCCCCGCCTGGCCTGACCTCTATATAATTTCCCTGCACCCGCCCCGACAGGAACCAGACGACATGAACGCACCAACCGACGCCTCGCTGCACCTCACCCCGACCCTGCAATCGCGCCTGCCGCGTGTGGGCACCACGATCTTTACCGTGATGTCGGCCCTGGCCAATGAAAAAAATGCCGTCAACCTGGGCCAGGGCTTTCCCGATTTCGAATGCGACCCGGCGCTTCCGGATGCGGTGACTGCCGCGATGAAGCAGGGGCTGAATCAATATCCGCCGATGGCCGGCGTCCCGGCCCTGCGCCAGGCGATTGCGACCAAGATCGGCAAGCTGTATGGCCATGCATACAGCCCGGACACCGAGATCACCGTCACCGCCGGCGCCACGCAAGGCATCCTGACCACCGTGCTGTGCTGCGTGCACCCGGGCGATGAAGTGATCGTCATTGAGCCGGCCTATGACAGCTATGTGCCGGCAATCGAGCTGGCCGGCGGCAAGCCGGTCTTCGTGCAGATGAGTTTGACCGATCGCGGCTACACGGTGCCGTGGGACAAAGTGGCCGGTGCGATGTCGCCGAGGACCCGGCTGATCATGCTGAATTCGCCGCACAATCCGACCGGTTCGGTATTGCGCGCGGCCGACCTTGCCGCCCTGGCTGACCTGGTGCGCGGCACGCAGGTATTGATCCTGTCCGACGAAGTGTATGAGCACATGGTGTATGACGGCCAGCAGCATGAATCGCTGTGCCGTCATCCTGAATTGGCGGCGCGCACCTTCGTGCTGTCGAGCTTTGGCAAGACCTATCACGTGACCGGCTGGAAGATTGGTTATGTGGCGGCGCCAGCGAGCCTGTCGGCGGAATTCCGCAAGGTGCATCAGTTCAATGTATTCACGGTCAATACACCGGTGCAGCATGCGATTGCGGCCTACATGCGCGATGCCGCGCCGTATGTCGGGCTGCCGGCGTTCTACCAGGCCAAGCGGGATCTGTTCCGGGATGGCTTGCGCAACACGCGCCTGGCGCTGCTGCCGTCGGACGGGACTTATTTCCAGTGCGTGGATTACAGCAAGATATCCGGGCAGTCGGAGGCGGAATTCGCGATGTGGCTGACTTCGGACATCGGCGTGGCGGCAATTCCGGTTTCGGCGTTTTATGACAAGCCGAAGGATTCGGGCGTGGTCAGGTTCTGTTTTGCCAAGAAAGACGAGACCTTGCGGCTGGCCCTGGAGAAATTGGCTCGTATCTAGACACCCTGTTTGCCTGGCCCGACGAAAAAGACAGTGGGCAGCGGTCGGTGTTCAGCGCGAACGCCATGTTATGTTGCCCCTTTTTCGATAAGCGCCAGTCACCATGCACGACCCAAGCGGCCAGCCCACCGACCAATTCTGCCTGGCCCCGCATCCCCATTCGGCGCCGCCGGCGTTCGCCATCCCGGAATTGGCCTGCGACACCCACGCCCATGTCGTAGCGGGCAAGCCCGGCGACTATCCCATGTCGCCCCAGCGCAGCTACACGCCCCCACCCGCCCCGGAGGGCGAATACCTGCGCATGCTGGACGCCACCGGCATGGCGCGCGGCGTGCTGGTGCAGATCAGCGTCTACGGCACCGATAACAGGCTGATGCTCGAAAGCCTGCGCCGGCATCCGCAGCGGCTGCGTGGCGTCGCAGTCGTCGCACCCGATGTCAGCGATACGGAACTGGCAGACCTGCATGCGGCCGGCGTGCGCGGACTGCGGCTCAACATCCTGTTCGGCGGCGGCGTCAGCCTCGATGCGATGGAGCGCCTGGCCCAACGCATAGGCAAATCCGGCTGGCACCTGCAGTTGCTGCTCGATGCGCGCATGCTGCCCGGACTGATGCCGCGCCTGACCCGCCTGCCCTGCCCGGTCGTGATCGACCACATGGGACACATGCCGGTCGCGGATGGCCTGGATGCGCCGGGCTTCAACAGCTTGCGCACACTGCTGCGCGAACATGACTGCTGGGTAAAACTCTCCGGCGCATACCGCATCAGCGATGACTTTCCAGACTTCGGGGATGTCGTGCCACTGGCACACTCGCTGATCGCGGCCGCACCGGATCGCTGCGTCTGGGGCAGCGACTGGCCGCATGTAGCACTAAAGCAAATGCCCGATACCGGCCGCCTGCTCAACGCGCTGCCGGCATGGTCGCCCGACCCGGCGCAACTGCAACGGATCCTGGTCGACAATCCGGCCCGCCTGTACGGATTCTGACGGCCAACCTGCGCCGATCAGCGCCAATTTGATATCAAAAAAGATATCACTCCATCTTAAAATTCTATTTTACGGATATGACACCAAGCCTTTAGTCTTGGCGACATTCGAGTACAGGCATTTGCCACTCGCCAATTGCAGCGCCGCCGCCCGCGCTGCCGCCAAGTTCGGGAGTCATCCTTGCTCGCCTCGGTACCAGAAGTGGCGGAACACGCCGCGCAGGGAGTGATCGCCAGCCTGTACCAGGACATTCGCCTGGTAACCGGCGCTGAATTGGTCAACCTGGTGTACCGCCACCTCGCGACCGATCCTGCGGTGCTGGCGTGGGCGTGGGCGACGCTGCGACCGCATTTCATATCCGGCCTGCTGCCGGCCCAGGCCGCTGCCTTGCGCACCGGTGTCGAGACGCGCAACCGGGCATCGCTGGCCGCCACAGGGCCGGCACTGCCGTCCTGCGCGACGCTGGCCTTGCCGGTGATTCGCACCTATTGCCATACCAACTGCCTGAACATGATCGCGCTCACGCATCTGCTGGGCGGGCAGCCGCCGGCCGGTGCCGCATCGCCGGCGCCAGCGATGCCGCCTGCGCCGGCCCTTGCCGCCAGTGAAAAGTTGCCAGCACTACCGCCGCTGCCAGGCTGGGATGCGCTAAGCGCCCACACGCTGGCCATCGTGCAGCGCTTGAATCAAATGGCGGAGACCAGCCCGCCCACCGTCATCGCGAGCCTGTACCGCCACCTCGCGTGCTGGCCCGCCTTGCTGCCGGCCGTGGAAGGATTGCTGTTGCCGCTGGAACGCAGCCAATCCTTGCTGGCTGCGCGCATCGCCACGGCGCAAAGCGCGGCGCAACTGGCGCACGCGCAACCGCTAGTGCTGGCGCCGCCGCCCGCCGTCTTTCGCGATCGGTTCGAGCCGCTTCTGGAGCGACTGGCCAATGTCACGATCGCAAAAATGATTCCGATCGGCTGCTTGCTGCTCGAGCATGCCGTAAGCGCAGGAGAAACACACCCGCGATGAGCGGGTGACGCATCACAAATATAAAAACGATTCAGCATCACCCAAAGGAGACACCATGTTCAAAACCGCCCTCGCGGCAGCCGGGCTTGCCCTGCTGTTTGCATTCACCGGCGCTAGCGCCCAGTCGTACCCGAACCAGCCGATCACGATGATCGTGTCCTTCCCGCCAGGCGGTGCGACCGATCTGGTCGGCCGTGCGCTGGCTACTGAAATGACCAAGGTGCTTGGACAGTCGGTGGTGGTGATGAACCGCGCCGGTGCGGCCGGCACCATCGGCTCGGCGGCGGTGGCAAATGCGCCGACCAATGGCTACACCTTCGGCTTCGTCGTGTCGGCCGCATTGACGGTGGTGCCGCACCTGCAAAGCGTGCCCTACCAGCTCGACTCCTTCCAGTACCTGTGCCGCGCCTTCGATGTGCCGGTGTACGCATTGGTACGCGCCGATTCGCGCTTCAAGAGCATGCGCGAACTGATCAGCTACGCGCGCGCCAATCCAGGCAAACTCAACTATGCCAGCGTCGGGTTGGGGTCGCTGCCGCACATGGCGGCGCTTGACCTGGAACGCTCGGCCGGCATCAAGATGAACCACATCCCCTACAAGGGCGAAGGCCCGGCAGTGGTCGACCTGCTGGGCAAGCATGTGGACCTGATGTTTGGCACCAACGCAGTGGCCAGCACGCACAAGCTGCTGCGACTGGCGGCGGCATCGGAAAAACGCACTGCTGAATCGCCGGATGCGCCAACCCTGACCGAGCTCGGGTATCCCGTGGTGTGGTCCATCGTCGGCGGCGCGATCGCCCCCAAGGGTATCGACCCGGCAGCACGGGCTGCGCTGGAAAAAGCCTGCGCCACCGCGGCCGCCACGCCGGCCTACCAGCAAGCGCTGGTCAACATGAAAGTGGTGCCGCTGTATGCGGACGGCGAAACCTACCGCATCCAGTTGCTGCGCGACGCCGGTCGTAACCGGGTGCTGATCAAGGATTCCGGCCTGTTGGGGCAGTAGCCGACACGCGCAGCAATTCTTCGATGAATGCCTCGGCCACCGGCGTGTTGGCCCGGTTGATGCGGGTGATCAGCGCGACCGGGAAGAATAGCCCCGGCAAGGAGACCGGCAGCGGCTTGACCAGGCCGCTGCGGGAAAATTGCCGCACCAGGTCGGCCGGCATGACGGTCACCATATTGCTTTCCTGGAGCATGGCCAGGTTGGTCAGCAGCGATGCCGACTCGATCGCATTGCGCGGCCGGCCACCGCCATGTTCGGTAAAAAGGATATCCAGTCGCTGCCGTACCGGCGCCGTCGAATTGGGCAGGATCCAGCGTTGCCGGACCAGGTCGCTCAGTTCGATGCGCTTCATGTTCAACAGGGGATGGCGAGGGCCGCAAACGATCACGAACTCGTCCTCATGCAGCATGCGCAAGTCCACCTCGTCCATGGCGGCGCCGCCGAGCACGCGACCGACCACCATGTCGAGTTCGCCGCGCCTGAGCATGGACATCATCATGTCGTTGACGCCTTCCACCAGCGACACGCGCACGTTCGGATGCCGCTCCAGCAGCGCGGCAACGGCGCGCGGCACCAGTTCGGACGCGGTTGACGAATTGGTGCCCAGCGCCAGCGTTCCCAGCGAGCCTTCGGACAAGGCGGCGATTTCATCGCGCGCGCCGTCAAGGTCGGTCAGCAAGGCGCGCGCGCGGCGGATCATTGCCTCGCCAAAAACAGTCGGCTTCATGCCGCGCCGTGAACGTTCGAACAGTTCCACGTTGAGCGCTGCTTCCAGTTCATGCAGCAACTTGGTGGCGGCCGGCTGCGTCATGCCCAGTTCGGCAGCGGCGCGGCGCAGGTTCCCGGTTTCGCCCAGCGACGACAGCAGCAGCAACTGGCGGATTTTCAGGCGGCTGCGCAGCAGCCAGGACGTGTGGGCAATCTTGGTCATTTTTTTAGTGAAGAAATTTCCGGGCCGCCTTCAGGCGAGACGTCCGGCCTCAGTAGGGCCGGGCAACAGGCATATAAAAATATATATCAAAGCATCTCAAAAAGTGATTTTACGGAATCAATTGAGGACCCTACTCTAATCGAAATCCCAATGCCGGGCAGCATTATCGTCCGGCGCCGACCCGCACCAGGAGACGCACATGAACCAGAACAACACCAGGGAATCCGCATTGGCCCTGTTTGCCAGCCTTCGCCTGCACATCAACGGCGAATGGGTGGAAGGCAGCACCGGACGCGGCGAAAATGTCATTAACCCGGCTACCGGGGAAACCCTTGGCTGGCTGCCGCATGCGTCGCACGACGACCTGGACCGAGCGGCAAAAGCGGCGGCAGCGGCGTTCCCGGCCTGGTCGCGCGCACCGGCAATGGAACGGCGACGAGTGCTGCTGGAGGCGGCGCGGCTGTTGCGCCAGCGCAGCGCCGTGATTGCCCGTGCGATCACGCTGGAACAGGGCAAGACACTGGCTGAATCCGAGGGCGAACTGGCAGGCGCAATCGACGTCTTTGAATGGTATGCGGAGGAAACCCGGCGTCTGTACGGCCGCACCATTCCGGCCCGCAGCCCTGGC